>JAAYYX010000091.1 GCA_012515135.1 Clostridiales bacterium
AGCAGAACCCTTAATAACTTTAGTGGACAAGCCTCCTGAAAGCGGATATATATATGCGGGAGAGATGGCAGGAAAAAATGATTTGAAAATATATATACTGGGAAATGATGAACGGGTACTTCTGACTGCGGTATTTGATAATCTGGGGAAGGGGGCCTCTGCGGCTGCGCTACAGAATATGAATATAATGCTTGGGGAAGAAGAAACGAAAGGATTGTTATAAATGGAAATAAAAACAGTGGGGGGAGGTATATGCGCCCCAAAGGGATTCAAAGCAGCGGCAGTGCACTGCGGGATAAGGAATAATGCTGCGAGAAAAGATCTTATGATGATAGTAAGTGACCGGATATGTGATGCGGCAGCTGTATATACAAAAAACAAAGTAAAAGGGGCACCGATAGAAGTAACAAGAGAAAATCTTACTGACGGAAAAGCGTTGGCTGTCATATGTAACAGCGGAAATGCCAATACCTGTGCTCCCGGAGGAAAGGAGCTGGCCCTTCAAACCTGCAGTATGGCGGCGAAACATCTTAAGTGCAGACATGAAGATATTATTGTGGCATCCACCGGTATCATAGGAGAGAAAATGTCTCTGAGACCATTTGAAAAAGGGGTGCCGGAACTTTGCGAAAATCTCGCCCGCAAAAACTCCCTGGCTGCGGCTGAAGGAATAATGACCACCGATACAGTTCCAAAGGAGATGGCAGTAAAATTCATGGTGTCGGGCAAAGAATGCTTTATAGGAGGAATAGCAAAGGGCAGCGGTATGATCCATCCCGACATGGCCACCATGCTTTGTTTTATAACAAGTGATGCGGACATATCTGCAGAAATGTTACACGCTGCCCTAAAAGAAGATGTAAAAAACAGCTTCAATCAGATCAGCGTGGACGGGGATACATCCACCAATGATATGGTTTCTGTAATGGCAAACGGAACGGCGGGAAACAAAAGGATATCTTCGGTAAACGGTGACTATGAAGTTTTTGCAGAGGCTTTGCATACTGTAACAGAAGAACTTGCCAAAAAAATGGCGGCAGACGGAGAGGGTGCGGGAAAACTCATCGAGATACTGGTTGAGGGGGCCCCCGATAAGGATACTGCCCGGAGGATATCAAGAAGTATAGTTGCTTCAAACTTGTTCAAGGCAGCCTGTTTCGGGCATGATGCAAACTGGGGGAGGATAATCTGTGCCATAGGATATACACCCGGAGATTTCAGCACTGACAAAGTCCACATCTCACTTGCCTCAAATGCAGGAGAGATCCAGGTGTGCAGATCATCCGCCGCCTGCGGTTTCGATGAAGAAAAAGCGGCGAGGATATTATCGGAAAAAGAAATAAAGGTAAGAGTAGATATAAATCAAGGAAGGGCCGAGGCAAAAGCGTGGGGCTGCGACCTTACCCATGACTATGTGACAATAAACGGAGATAAAAGAACTTAAAGAAATGAGGATCTGAAATGGTAAGCAAAAGTACATTGAAAGAAGCCGGGATAAAGGCTGAGATACTTATTGAAGCCCTTCCCTATATACAGCGGTTCAACCGTAAAATAATAATAATAAAATACGGAGGAAGCGCAATGGCAGATGACGCGTTGAAAAAGAGTGTTATTGAGGATGTGGTCTTACTTAAACTCGTTGGATTCAAGCCGATAATCTGTCATGGCGGAGGGAAAGAAATAAGCAGATGGGCAGAGAAAACAGGTAAAAAAACAAAATTTATAGATGGGTTTCGGATCACCGATCATGAGACCATGGAAATAGCGGAAATGGTCCTGGGCAAAGTCAATAAGGAACTTGTTTCAATGATACAGTCCCTGGGAATCAAAGCTGCGGGCATCAGCGGTAAAGACGGACATCTTTTGAAAACTGTGAAAAAAAAGAACGAAAACGTGGATATGGGGTTTGTGGGAGAAGTATCAAAAGTCGATCCGAAAATACTTTTTGATCTTCTTGAAAAAGATTTTTTGCCGGTGGTATGCTCTCTGGGAATGGATGAGGATTTTGTTGGCCATAATGTAAATGCAGATGAAGCCGCCTGCGCCATAGCCAGTGAAATGAAAGCAGAAAAACTGGCTTTTCTTTCGGATGTGGAAGGTATATATAAAGATGTTGATGACCCGGAAAGTATTATCTCTGAGCTTTATGTCAATGAAGCGGAAGAACTTATCAGGGAGGGAAGTATCAGAGGCGGAATGATACCAAAAACAGAAAATTGTATCAGAGCTGTCAAAAACGGTGTTTCAAGAGTGCATATACTTGACGGAAGGATACCCCACAGTCTTTTGCTTGAGATATTCACGGACAAGGGTCTGGGGACGGCGATATTGAATGAAAAAGAAAACAGGTATTACAAAGAATAAAATATATAATGCCATAAAGACCCAAAATCATAAAAGGACCCGGATGCACGCCGGGTCCTTTTTTCTGTTTTTATCCTTTTATATAAAGACTATGCTTAAATCATTTTGTCAACTGAATCAAGGATCTTATCCAGTATTTTCATTGCATCTCTGAGCTCGTCTTCTTTGATGATGAGGGGTGGAGCAACGATTACAACTGATTCGTGAGAGTATGTAAAGAAGCCTTCCTTGGTCAGCATTCCGCAGATCTTGGCCATAACGCCTTCTGCATCATTACCATAGGGTACCAGTGGAACGTGGGGTTCTCTAACCAGTTCTACACCTGAGAATAGACCGATGTATCTTACATCGCCAACGCATTTGTGCTTGGCTTTAAGGTCTTCAAGTATTTCTCCCAGTACTTTGCCCTGTTTTGCAACATTCTCTTCAACATTCTGATTCTTATATTCTTCTATTGCTGCAACTGTGCAGGCACATCCCATGGGATGACCATTGTATGTCAGTCCGCATATAAGTTTGTGATCGTTGAAATGCTTGGCAATAGGTCCGTTAAGGATAAC
>JAAYYX010000092.1 GCA_012515135.1 Clostridiales bacterium
CTGGCTATGTACATGGCCGTGGCTTCTCCTTCTATGTTGGGATTCGTGGCAAGTATAATTTCTTCTGTATCTGTCCCCTGAAGCCTGATCACGAGACTTTTAAGATTTATGTCATCGGGTCCTATGCCTTCAATGGGAGATATGGATCCGTGAAGCACATGGTAAAGACCCCTGTAATCCTTTATTCTTTCCATGGCAGCCACATCTCTGGGGCTTTCTACGACACATATGGTTTTTGGATCTCTTCCGGGGTCACTGCATATACTGCATGGATCACTGTCTGTAAGGTTCCCGCATACTGAACAGTATTTCATATTCTTTTTTGCTTCCGAAATTGCGGATGCCAATTCTTCCGCCTCTTTTTCTGAAAGAGAAAGTATGTGAAAAGCCAGCCGCTGGGCTGTTTTGCCTCCTATTCCCGGTAGTTTCGAGAGCTCATTTATAAGTTTGCTGATGGGTTTTGCATAATATTTCATTACATCATACCCGGAGGCAGACCAAGGCTGCCTGTCAGTTTTTCCATTTCATTCCGGGAAAGCTCTTCCATCTGTCTAATGGCTTCGTTGGCGGCAGCCATAATAAGATCCTGAAGCATCTCCACGTCATCCGGATCTATTACCTGGGGATCTATTTTTATGTTTTTTATCTCTTTTTTGCCGCTTACGGCGACCTCAACAGCTCCGCCTCCCGAAGTTGCAGTGACTTCCATCTCATCTATCTCAGCCTGCTTTTCGTCCATTTTTTTCTGCAAAGCCTGCATCTGCTGCATCTGTTTTTGCATATCTTTTCCGCCGCTCTGCTTTGGTCTTTTGCCGGCTCTCATTCCTTTTCCCATTAGATCTCCTCCGTTTACAATATTTCTATGTTATCGGTTCCCAGGATGCCTTCCAGCTGGCTTGCTGTGACCTCCTCTTTGTCATTCTCATTATTGCTGCAGTTTCCGTTTTTTGATATGCACTTCATTCTTCTTCTTGTGCCTGTATGTTTTTCCATCAGATGTTCTATTATTTCTCTGTTGGATTCTACAAACCCGAAAACCCCGTTGCTGGCAGAAATGATGAATTCATCGGAAGTCATGCTTTCAAGGGCCGCACTTCTCCTTATAACATTGAAGCTGCCTTTTCTTGCTTCACCGTCTTCGAATATACACTGCCATACTTTATCAAGGGCAAGTCCGCCTTTTAGTTCGGCCATGGGAGTTTTTTTATTATTTTTATCCCCCTTTTTCGCCGGTTCTCTTTGCTTACCGTTGGTATGTGCCTCCCTTGAGGGAGATGGGTCCATAAAGGGCCCTTTTGTACCGCGGCCCGCCATTCTTACCATACACAGTTCAAGAAGTATCCTTGGCTGGGCCGACCATTTGCTTTCGGCGATTATTCCGGCCAGTTCTATTATTCCGTTGTTGATTTCATCAAGGTCGAGCCTGGTGCTCTGTTCCCTTATCCTTTCTATGTTTTCTGCCGACATGTTGAGCATGTCAGCAGGATCTTTCATATATTTTGTCAATAGCAGGTTTCTGTAATGAAACATCCATCCCTTCATTATCTGCCTTGGATCTTTCCCTTCTTCCAGGGCCTTTTCAATCAAGATCATACCACCGGAAGGGTCATGCATGGCAACTTTGTCAGTCATCTCTATGAAAACTTCTTCTCCCACAGTACCCAGTGACCTTAGTACATCATCTCTCTCAAGAGTGCCGTCTTTTCCTGCAATACACTGGTCCAGAAGGGTCAGTGCGTCTCTTACCGATCCGTCTGCGTTCATGGCTACCAGCCGCAGGGCATCTTCTGAGGCTTGGACTTTCTGTTCTTGACAGATTTTTTTCATGCCTGAAACGATGGTGTTTTCGGGCACTCTGCGAAAGTCCATGCGCATACATCTTGAAAGGATGGTGGCGGGAAGGCCTTCCGGTTCTGTAGTGGCCAGTACAAAAATCACATGTTCCGGGGGTTCTTCCAGCGTCTTGAGCAGTGCATTGAAAGAGCTTTTTGTAAGCATGTGGACCTCGTCCACTATGTAAACCCTTTTTTTGCCCTTTGCCGGAGGGTATTTCACACTTTCTCTGAGTTCTCTGATATTATCTACCCCATTGTTGGAAGCCGCATCTATTTCGACTATATCAATAAAGTTGCCCTCTTTTATTGCCTTGCAGTTTTCACATACACC
>JAAYYX010000093.1 GCA_012515135.1 Clostridiales bacterium
GGCACAAATTTTCAGGCACTGGCGGAATCGGTCAAAAACGGATCCATAGAAAATGCAGAAATAGTCAGACTCATAACAGGCAGCGAAAAGGCCTTCGCACTTCAAAGGGCAAAAGCCCTTCATATCCCGTCAAAGGTGATCAAAGACACAAAGGATGCGGCAGAAATATTGGACCTTCTTAAAGAAGCGGAAACAGATCTGGTGGTGCTGGCGGGATACTTGAAGATACTTGATCCCGAAATAATAAATGCTTACAAAAAAAGAATAATAAACATACACCCGGCTCTTCTGCCCAAGTTCGGAGGTCGTGATATGTACGGACTGAATGTGCACAAATCAGTCATCAACGCCGGAGAAAAAGAAAGCGGAGCAACGGTGCATTATGTGGACGAGGGCGTTGATACGGGAGAGATCATACTGCAGAAAAAAGTTCCTGTGATGCCCGGTGACACACCGGAAAAACTGGCGGCGCGGGTCCTTGAAACGGAACATGAGATATTGCCTCTTGCTGTGAAAAAGGTCATAGCAGAGTGGAAGGAGAAAGATTAAATGGGTGGAATATTCGGGATAGTATCAAACGAAGACTGTGTAATGGACATATTTTTCGGAACGGATTATCATTCACATCTGGGAACAAAAAAAGGCGGGATGTGCATACTTGGAGATGGAGGTTTCAACAGAACGATACATAATATCGAAAACACTCCCTTCAGGAGTAAATTCGAAGATGATATAACAGAGATGAGGGGGAAAGCCGGCATAGGAGCCATAAGCGACGGAGACCCCCAGCCTCTTACTGTACTGAGCAAACAGGGAGATTATGCCATAACCACCGTGGGCAGGATAAATAACAAAGCGGATATTGTAAAAGAGTTAATATATGACGGGCACGGACAGTTCATGTCAATGAGCGGAGGCGGCATAAACAACACCGAACTGGTGGCGGCCCTTGTTTCCCAGGGGAAGAATATCGAGGAAGGGATAAAAAATGCCCAGAAAAAAATAGAAGGTTCTGTGACCATGATGATCCTGACTAAGGAAGGCCTTTATGCGGCCAGAGACAAGCTGGGCAGGACCCCTCTTATAATAGGAAAAAAATGCGGAGACAGCTATTGTGCCGCTTCGGAATCCTTCGCCTTTATAAATATAGGATATAAGTATAAGAGAGAGCTGGGACCCGGTGAAATAGCCTTTCTTACTTCCACAGAGGAAAGGACCATATCTCCTCCGGGGGGGAAAATGCGGATATGCACTTTTCTTTGGACTTATTTCGGATATACCACTTCCATATATGAAGGAAAAAATGTAGAAAAAGTAAGGAATAGAAACGGCGGGATATTGGCTCGAGGAGACAGAGATCTGGAGGTGGATTATGTTGCGGGAGTTCCCGACAGCGGGATAGCCCATGCTCTTGGATATTCAAACGCATCAAGGATCCCTTACGCAAGACCCCTGATAAAATACACGCCCACATGGCCCAGGAGCTTTATGCCCCAGAACCAGAAGGCAAGAAATCTTATCGCAAAAATGAAGCTGGTGCCGGTTTTTCAGATAATAAAGGACAAAAGATTTGTTCTTATTGATGATTCCATAGTAAGAGGGACTCAGCTCTCCGAGACGGTGGCATATCTCATAGAAAACGGCGCCAGGGAGATACACGTGAGATCTGCCTGCCCGCCCATAATGTACGGCTGCAAGTACCTGAACTTTTCCAGATCCGTCAGCGATATGGAGCTCATAACCAGGCGCTGCATAAGAGAACTGGAAGGCATGGATGAGGCTATGGGAAAGAACCCGGATTCCGGAAA
>JAAYYX010000094.1 GCA_012515135.1 Clostridiales bacterium
GCTTTTTATATCGGAGGAACAAAAAACGGCATACTCATGGGAGAAGCCCTTATCATACTGAACGGATCTTTTAAGGAGGATTTTCGTTTTCTCTTGAAACAAAGGGGCGGCATGCTGGCCAAGGGCCGTCTTCTGGGAGTACAGTTTGAGGCTTTGATGAAGAACGATCTTTTTTTTGAAATGGGGGCCCACGCAAACAAAATGGCTCTGCTGCTGGCTGAAGGCATAAAAAAAGCCGGCTACGATTTTGCGCAGAAACCGGTCACTAATCTTATCTTCCCGATTTTCCCCAATGAACTCGTGGCGGAGCTTGAAAAGAAGGTCATGTTCGAAGGGTGGAGAAAGTATAAGAACGATACTTCTTCCATAAGACTTGTTACCTCATGGGGAACAACAGAGGACGAAATAAAGGAATTTCTAAATATGATCTAGTTTCGTCCGGTCCATTTATATTTTTTTAGTATCTTTTGAGCCCTTTCATCTGAAGGGTTCTTTTCTTTTTCACGTACTTTTTTTTCGTACTCGGAAAGGTCATGGATTTTCTTTATATGAGCTTTTACGGGTTTTGGCACTGCTGTGAAATAAATAAAAGGATTTATGACCAGAAAATCCAGAAGGAGCCATGCTATTATTACGGGGATCACCATCTCCTTTCCCCAGTATTCCATGGCCAAAAACGCCAATGCCGCCAACCCTGCCAGTCCTGCAATGAAGGTTATATAGGTTTTTTCGACCTTTTTTACCGCTTTTTGAAGTGCCCGGTCATACCATATATCTTTAAGTTCCCTGAAAATCAACCTGCTTCCCCTGAACCTGGAATTTGCGATTTTTATGCATGCGGCAAAATCATCCAAAGTTCCCTTTTCTTCGGGTATCATCTCGGGATCGTCATAAAAAACACTTTCTATAAGGACTTCCCCTTCCCCCAGGAGTGCCAGTTCCGGTGAATCACCCTTTTCAAGGTCAAGAAGCAAATGATATCCTTCTTTCAGCATCACACTTTCTTTTTCTATGGTGAGCACCGCATATCCCCTTGCACAGAAAAACCCCATGGTGGTTTTGTCATGGTCTTCTTTGTGCTCCGGTTCAATGCTTTTTTTCTGCCCCGAAAGAATAATGTTTTTTTTGCTTCCAAATCTTTCTTCCCGGCGACTGCTGTATAAACTGTATTCCATTTAGGTGTTTTCCTCTTTCTGATTCCCTTATTGGCTTATTTACAAATATATCAACGGTCATAAAAAGGGCCTTTTCCGGCCCTTAAAATTTCTGGTGGAGACGACGAGAATTGAACTCGTGTCCAAAAACACTTCCGCAAAATTTTCTCCGAGCGCATCCTTTGTTGAATTTTTTCGCTTCTTCCACTCCTCAAAGGCAAGTTGCGGTTTCGGCTATCCCGTTATTCCCTTATGCTGCCGGGATTTCACATAAGGTTTTCCTGCATGATCGACGCCGGGTCCCATACCTGCAGGTGAATGTGGGCCGACGCGCGTGCTGCGATACTAGGCAGCGTATGCGAAATTGTTGTTATTATTTTTAGCGTTTATTTTTAACGTGCCCTTTTTTACGCAGACCGAGCAAACTGCGGCTCGCTTATTTTGTTTCCGCATTCCTGTCGAAACCTGTACGTCCCCGAATGCTTCTCCATGATCAAAGTTTATCACAGCAGATAAAAAATATCAACTTTTTAACCGCTTTGGCTCCTATATCGCCATTCGGCTTTGAAATTTATTTGCCGTTTTTGACATTCTTTATTGATTCTTCCAGTTCTTCGATCTTTTTTTCTGCCTCCTCTATGGCCTTAAGGTGATCCTCAACTTTTGGATCTGTTTCACCGGTAGCCCGATAAGCATCGTAATAATATGCCCCTATTTTTTTCTGTAAGTCCGTTATTTCCGACTTCCGGGAAGTGATTTTTGCTTTGCATCTTCCTATTTCAACCACATCTCCTGTTTTATCTGCAGCATATTTTGCCACTTTACCGGCTTTGTTCATAAAATCTCCCATTTTCTTTCCTCCTATATACTTGTGAAAAATCTATTTCTTCTTTGCTCTTTCCATTCGCCTGTCGGCGTCTTTCTTGGCTATATCATGTCTTTTATCATAGAGTTTTTTGCCCTTGGCAGCCGCCAGTTCCATTTTTGCTTTGCCGTTTTCATTTATATATAAACTTAGCGGTACTAGTGTGAGTCCCTTTGTTTTTATGGATCCTGCCAGTTTGTCTATCTCTTTTTTGTGCATCAAAAGCTTCCTGGTCCTTAGGGGATCAACATTGAATATATTGCCCTGTTCATAGGGGCTTATGTTCATTCCGTGTATGAATGCCTCGCCGTTTCTTATCCTGGCATAACTCTCTTTTATACTTACTTTGCCCTGCCTTATGGACTTTATTTCTGTCCCTGTCAGGACCAGTCCCGCTTCATAAGTGTCTTCTATAAAATAATCATGCCTGGCTTTTTTGTTTTTTGCCACCACTTTTTTTTCTTTCATTTATATACCTTTATACCTATAAAGTGCCGAATTCACCAAAGGGATATACCCTTAATATGGCTTTGCCCGTAACTTCATCTATATCCACTGTCCCCACTTCCGCATATCTGCTGTCAATGCTTACTTCCCTGTTGTCCCCCAGGACATAAAGCTGTCCCTTCGGCACTTTTATGCC
>JAAYYX010000095.1 GCA_012515135.1 Clostridiales bacterium
ATATTTACACCGGCATAATGGGAGCCGAAGCGGGGAATCTCGCTCTTAAATCCATGGCTCTGGGAGGCATATATCTGGGAGGGGGCATACCGCCGGAGATAATATCAAGGCTCCGAAAAGAGGACTTTATAAGATCCTTCAGAGCCAAGGGGAGACTTTCTTCTCTGCTTGAAAAGATCCCCGTCACAGTTATCTTGAACAACAACACCGCCCTTTACGGCAGCGCCATAATAGCTGCAGAAAAAGAGGGGCATACCGGAAACCTTAGTCTGGAAGAACTGTGACTAAAAAAAATAATTATGTATAATAAAAAAACGGATGAGGCATATGACCTGTCCGTTTTTTACATATAATCGTATCACCATATAATCATATCACCATATAATTGCTTTTTTATTGTTCCACTCCGTTTAGGTTCAATATATCGTTGAGATCCTGTGCTGCTTTTTGCCAGCTTTCGTAGCCTTCCCGTCCCCGGTGATCTTCTGTTTCATATCTGTGATCAAGATAGTCCGAAAGGTAATCAGTATATTTCATTGCTCCCCATACGTTCATATGCCTTTCGTTATAAAAATCCCGGCTGTAATCAACTCCCAGGGCTTCACGCATTTGTTGCGTGTTGAAGTTGATGGTATCAAATCCGTTGTCTTCTGCTTTTTTGAGGGCATAGTTTATTTTTGCCAGGTTTTCTTCCTCGGTATTCAAAGGAGCCGTAACGAAAATAACATGACAGTCAAGGGTTTTGCAGTATTTGATAAGCTTATCCAGACAGTCTTCAAACAGAGGTTCTATAGGAGATATACTTTTTCCATCTGTGGTAATAGCAGGAGAAGGGGTCTGAATGAAGGAATTCTCTGAAACCTTAAATCCTTTATATTTGCCCCGCTCATCCACTATTGAGGTCCACTTATGAAAGGTTTCATCATCAAGCATGGAATGAACGATATATGCATAGTTGAAGTAATTGATGAAATTAGTATCGACATCTTTATCTGTTGATGAAGCTTTGGCAAAATCAACAACGGCATTGATAGCTTTCAGCTTTGTAGTTGAGGGCTTCATGGGTTTTAAGATAATCCGTGCGGCCAGAGGTTTGAAATTCCGGACCGGCTTATATAACCGGCGCAGTTCGATAATCACATATTCAAAATCCTGTGTTTTGGCACATTCTTCGATAACATACTGATAAGCTGCAAAGGGCATGGATGCTGTGGAAAAATTATATACGCACTGTCCGTTTTTCTCATATGCTCTGGTGGGCATCCAGTATCGGTATGTGGAACTGGCTCCCACATAGAGCCCGTCCAGGGAGTTTTCGGTTTCCTGATAAAAACGGTGATAAAGACTTTTTGACGGATCGTCTTTGTGGTCGGCATATATATAAAAGCCGTAAAAGAGATCAATGGATAAGATACATATAAGTGAAATGACTACAAATATTTTTAATGCTTTTGACAGTCCGGGCGTTGATGACTTCTTCATATTTTCAGGCCTTTCCAGATGGATAAAAATCACTTTTCAGTTATACTAAAACACCATATCATACAATTTAAGTTATACAGCATAAAAGTGTCCAAAGCAACATGTTTCATGAAAATATCATGAATAATCATCATTTCTTCAAACAGTGAGCAAAAAATAAATATAAGACTTTCAGGGTTGAGAAAAAGTCTTTTTCGATGTAAAATATAATTCTATGATAAGGAGGAAAACAAATGACAGAAGACAAGATCATAAAACAAAATGAAGCTGAAGAAAGCAGAAAATATATAGACGGATATATAAAAAGGGCAAGAGCAGCTCAGGAAGAATTCGAGAAAATGCCCCAGACCAAAGTAGATACGGCAGTAAAGGTCATAGCAAAAGTTATACATGACAATGCGGGCATGCTTGCCGAGATGGCGGTGACGGAAACGGGCATGGGAAATGTCAAAGACAAAACCCTAAAAAACGAGAATAAAGCCAATATCATCTGGAACAGCCTCAAGGGCAAGCCTTCAAGGGGCATAATCGAAAGAGATGATAAGACGGGTATAACCAAGGTGGCAAAACCCATGGGCGTGGTGGCTGCCATAACTCCATGCACGAATCCCATAGTGACGCCCATGAGCAATGCAATGTTTGCATTGAAATGCGGCAATGCCATAGTTATAACGCCCCATCACAAAGCCATCAAATGCAGTACTGAAACTGTTGATCTTATGAGAACGGAGCTTCAAAAAATCGATCTGCCCCAAGACCTGATACAGATCCTTGATATGCAGTCCAGAGAAAACACCGGGACTTTGATATCTTCTGCGGATGTGGTGGTGGCCACCGGTGGAGCGGGAATGGTCAAAGCCGCCTACAGCTCCGGGAGACCGGCCCTTGGAGTGGGAGCCGGAAACGTGCAGTGCATAATAGACCAGGGCTATGATTACAAACAAGCGGTACCTAAGATAATAGCCGGAAGGACCTTTGACTACGGCAT
>JAAYYX010000096.1 GCA_012515135.1 Clostridiales bacterium
CAGCCAAAGTTCCCCCTTCTTTTATATAAAGGAAACTGAAATATGTATTGTTTGCCACGTTGGTCCCGCATAGAAAAAATGCCGACACCAAAAGCATAATGAGTTTTTTGTTGCTTCTAAGGTCTCTGTATCTGTATTTCGGAGCTTTTTCTCTTTTTTCCAAGGGGGCAGAACACTCCCGGCTCGACTTTTCTCTCCTACATATCATTATGACCGCCCAGGCACATAAAAGAAAACAACCGGCATAAATAAAAAAGATACTGCCCAATCCCAAAGCCTCGGCAACATTTGCACTTACAAATATGCCCAGGGCGAATCCCACTGCTCCCCACATCCTTACATAGCCGAAAGGCTTTTTCTCATCTATGGTAAGCACATCTGAAAGAGCCATTACCGGTGCCTGGAAAAAATACATCACTCCGTAGCCCAAAACAAAAACTACATATATATATATGTTGGATAAAACCACCGATGTGACAGCGGCGAAAAAACAAAGGAAAATCAACAGAAGTTTTTTGTTTCCTGTGTTGGCATATACTTTGCCCCAGAATGTGGATGCAATTATAGCAGCAAAAGTACCAGATGCTGTTATGACCCCGATCTGTGTCCCGGAGAATCCCATATACTTAAGATACTGGCCGATAAGAGGCATCATGACTCCTATGGCCATATATGAAAATGTGTATAGCGTAATGAATCCGCCATATCCCTTCTTCATTTTGCCACCTCAAAGAAAGTATATCAGAGTAACCTGTTGCACACAATAATTGCCTGTGCTAAAATCATGGCATGTAGAGTAAATACCGTGCGTCAAGTGTCATAAGATGGGATGTTGCTTATGAACGAAAAGTATGGCTTACGATTCGGTATTGCATCCACTACTACATTAAAGATGATGAAAAGAAGCTCTTTTCACTTTAGTGTAGTTGCACTAAAGTAAAGAAAGGAGTTTTTTTTATGAAAACAAAAAACAACACCTATGTCATTGTTATTGTTGCACTGATGATCGCCCTTGAGGTTATACTTAACCGCTTTGCAGGCATAACGACAGAGGCTATACATGTGGGCATAGATTTCCTTCCGATAGTCGTTGTGGCCATGCTTTTCGGTCCCCTTTGGGCCGGGATCGCTTATGCCATAGGAGATCTTATAGGGGCAGTTCTTTTCCCTTATGGGGCCATAAACCCGGGTATAACCATTACCCTTGCCCTCGTAGGGATAACCTATGGTATCGTTTTTTTCAGGAAGGATCTTTCCGGCAAAAAAATAATATGGGGTTCATTGATCGCTTCCCTTATTACAGCTGTTCCCATAAAACTTTTCGGCACAACTCTGGCCCTGGCTTTGTTTTATGGAACTCCGTATAATATCCTGCTGGTGACCCGGATACCCAATTGTGCCATATTTTTTGTTGCGCAGATGATCCTCATCCCCATTATATACAAACTGGTGGTATCAAAACTGCCCATATATAAGACTTCATAATAATAAAAAGCCGCACAGCAGACCTGTGCGGCTTTGCTTATGTTTTCGGTTCACACATCTTTACTTATATTTTTGGAGCAGTTCTGTCATTCTACTATTTCATACATGCCTGCCGCCTCTTCCTTTTTTGAGGAAGAGTTGAGTTCTTTCACAACTGCTTTTATTTTTTTGTCACCGAAACTGATGGTGATCAAGTCTCCCTCTTTAAGTTCAGTCCCGGGTTTTGCCTGTCTGCCGTTCACATCTATGCGTCCGTTTTCACAGGCCTGTTTTGCAACTGTCCTTCTTTTTATGAGCCTTGAGTTTTTTAGAAAAATATCTGTCCTCATATCACTTTTCTTCCTGACATAAAAAAGGGGCAACTCCGTTGCCCCTTTCGGTGTTCTATTTGTTTACTGAGTCTTTCAGTGCTTTTCCTGCTTTGAATACAGGCGCCTTTGAAGCTGCTATCTGTATGGTCTCTCCGGGTTTCCTCGGGTTCCTTCCGGTCCTTGCTTTTCTTTTGCGTGTTTCAAAAGTCCCGAAACCGATAAGCTGTACTTTTTCACCCTTTACAAGAGCTCCCTCGATGGTTGACATTGTTGCGTTCACAACAACTTCTGCGTCTTTTTTTGTGAATCCTGTTTTTTCTGCTACTGCAGCAATCAATTCAGCTTTGTTCATTAGTAGATCCTCCTTAAAAATTATCTTTGTTTCATGCGCTGCTGCGCACACCCTTGCAGGGTCTCCCGAGATTTAGCTTCTTCCCATATTCGATCCATTTCCTGAATGCTCATTTCTTCAAGCGACATGCCTCTTTTGCGGGCTTCTTCTTCTATACGGTCAAATCTTTTTATGAATTTATCCGTTGCCGCATTCAGTGCTTCTTCAGGATCAATATTCAGAAATCGAGCCGAGTTCACTACCGAAAACAATAAGTCTCCTATCTCAATAGCAATTTCATCCCCGTTTTCATTCTGACAAGCGATAAATAATTCCTCAGTTTCTTCTGAAATTTTGTTAAAAGCCCCCACAATATCATCCCAGTCAAAACCGTATCGTGCCGCTCGCTCTTGCACTTTTTTGCTTCTTATAAGTGCCGGAAGTGATTTTGGCACTCCATCAAGTCTGGCTGTAAGACCGTCTTTGATACGCTCTTCGTCTTTAATATTTTCCCATTTTTCAAGGACTTTGTCAATAGTTTTAGCGTTTCCGTCTGAAAAAACATGCGGGTGTCTTCTTATCATTTTTTCACATTCCTCGTTTATTACATCTGTCAGCGAGAATTCTTTTTGTTCTTCCGCCAGTGATGCATGAAAAAGGACCTGAAGCAAAACGTCCCCCAGCTCTTCTCTTAGATTTTCTTTGTCTTTTTTGTTTATGGCTTCAACAGTTTCATAAGCCTCCTCGATTATGCACGTTCTTATGCTTTCATGGTTCTGCTTTCTGTCCCAGGGACATTCTTTTCTCAAAACTTTCAGTATTTCATAAAGTCTTGAAAGGGCCTCTTCGCTGTTTTTCCCTTCCTCCATCAGGTCTTTGTATTTTTCATTTTTCATATCTGTATTACCTCAAGAACTTTCCGAATACCCTTATAAGCTTAGCTCCCTTAGGAAGCCTTGTTATCTCTTCTTTTGTTACAGCTCTTGTAACAAATATCATTGCCGCGTATATTATTACTCCCGCAATTATTGCTATAAGGGTGGGCAGCGTGTTCCCGGAAATAAAATGTGCCAACAGTTTATATATGCCCACAACGGCACCGTACATGATAAGTGACGCCAGAAGGGGCTTTCCGAAAGTGTTCTTTTTATTTATAGAAGCTCCTGTGTATTTTCTTGCCGCGGTATAGTTAAGTATCGATGCGATGGCAAAGGCACATACGGTGCCTATGGCGGCACCCTGTACATTGAAAGCCGGTATTCCCGTAAGTATCCATGTTAAGGCGATTTTTACTGCAACTCCTATTGCAAGATTCATAACGGGGATCATCTGCTTTCCTATCCCCTGAAGGACTCCCGTCAGGGTCTGGGAAACAGAAAGAAATACTATCCCGATGGAAAGGGTGAACAAAAGGTCTGCTGCACTTATTGCACTTTCCGTCTGAGCCGGATAAAGCAAAAGCATTATCGGTTCCGAAAGGGACATCAGCCCCAGTGCGCAGGGAAATCCGATAATGCAGGACATACGAAGCCCCAGAGAGACATTACTTCTCATCAGGTCAAGATCGCCTGTGCGGTAATAGGATGAGACCAAAGGAACAAGGCTCATGGCAACGGCCTGTATCAGCACCTGGGGGAAATACACCAGGGAGCCGGCGAACCCTCCCAGCTGTCCGTAAAGGCTTTTTGCCTCCTCGTATCCGTATCCTGCATGCTGCAGCCTTCCTATTACAATGGGCACATCAAGGAAATTCATAAGGGGCATTATAGATGCTCCTATGGTAATGGGTACGGCGATCATTAGGATCCTTTTTAATATTTCGCCGTTTCTTTCACTTTCTTTGTTTTGTGATCTTCTTATCCGGTATTTTATGGCTTTTCTGCTAAAACCATATATAAGCAGTATTATAAGAAGGCCGCCGACGGATCCCGCCGTTGCTCCGAAAGTTGCTCCCGCTGCTCCTCGCTCATACTTGTCGAAGTTCATAAGGAGATCTCCTCCGGCCGCCATATTAAAAAGTGTATATGCAAGGAAAAGTCCTATGGCTACTCTGAAGAACTGTTCTGTGACCTGTGAGACAGCTGTCGGCCTCATATTCTGCATGCCCTGGAAATAACCCCTGTATGCTGCCTGCAGGGGAACAAAAATGAGGCACGGAGAAATTGCTCTCATGGCCAGGGCCGCCTGCGGGTTGTTGCACAGCACCGCAATGGGATCGGC
Source organism: Clostridiales bacterium (assembly GCA_012515135.1). Lineage (GTDB taxonomy): Bacteria > Bacillota > Clostridia > Peptostreptococcales > Anaerovoracaceae > UBA1422. The sequence goes on from JAAYYX010000096.1 coordinate 4,348, forward strand.
AAAAATAAAAAGTATGAGAAAAGATACCGTTCCTATGGCGGTCATAAGCATCATAGAAAGTTTGAATACTCTGTGAGCCTCCGCAAAGTCACCCACAGCCATTCTTTCGGAAACCATTTTTGATATGGCCACAGGTATACCCGCTGTCGCCAGTATTATAAAAAAATTGTAAATATAATATGCGGGATTATAATTCGCCATACCGGTATCGCCGATCCAGTTCACAAGGGGTATCCTGAATGCGGCTCCCAGCAGTTTTACTATAAGCCCCGCGGCCCCCAAGGTGGCCGCTCCTTTTATAAGAGTTTTTCCTGACATCTTACCTCCGCACCTCAGAGCCCGGCCAATATTTCTTTTGTGGCTCTTTCAGCTTCAAAAATAGTTTTCTCTATATCAATGGTAATGTATTCTCCGTTTTTATAAAGTACTTTGCCGTCAACCATGGTCATTATAACATCGCTTCCCGATGCGGAATAGACTATATTGTTTTTCATGTCATGGGAGGGATGCATGGAAGGTCCTGTAATGTCAAGCACTATCATATCCGCCCTGCAACCTGTTTCAAGCATACCGCAATCTTTTCTGCCCTGGGCCTTTGCCCCGTTTATAGTGGCTGCTTTAAGGGCTTCTTTGGGTGTGATCACTGACGGGTCTTTCGTTTTCACCTTGGGAGCCAGAGCAAAAAACTTGATTTCTTCTATCATGTTCAAACTGTTATTGCTGGCCACGCTGTCAGTGCCTATGGTAACATTTATGCCTCGTTTGAAAAGACCTCCCGCATCACATATGCCGCTGGCCAGTTTCATGTTACTGGTCATATTGCATGCTACTGTTATTCCCTTTTCGGCAAGTATATTGTAATCATCACCTTCTATAAAAACGCAGTGGGCCGCCGTAGTAGGCGTGTCAAAAAGTCCGTGGCTGTTTAGATATTCAAGGGGCGTCATTTTATATTTTTCTTTGCAGTTCTCATGTTCCGTTCTGGTTTCGGAAACATGTACATGCATATTGGCACCGATCTCCTTTGTATACTCAGCCAGCTGTCTTACTGTTTTCGGGGTGCTGGTATACTCGGCATGAAGACTCATGTCTATCAGGATCCTTCCTCCTGCGGTACCGTTTAATCTTTCATAGGCTCTCTTCATTTCCACTGCACCTTTAATGTCCCGGATATCCTCATCATCAAAGCTGGTGATGGCTCTGGATATATTGTTTTTGGCACCGCTCTCATCAACTGCCCTTGCCATTTCTTCGGTGAAATAATACATGTCTGAAGTGGAAACTATTCCGTATCTTATGGATTCCGCCATGGCAAGCAGCGTCCCCCAATAAATATCATCTCCCTTAAGTTTCGCCTCAAAGGGGAATATTTTTTTATTCAGCCAGTCCTGAAGGGCCATGTTCTCTCCGTATCCTCTTAGAAGGGTCATGGGAGAATGGGCATGGCTGTTATAGAATCCGGGCATCAGCAACCGGCCTTTGCCGGGAAAAACTTCTCCGAAATCCTTTTGGGGCATTTCATCGCCGATGAAGGATATCCTTTCACCTTCGGTGCCCACAAAGCAGTGTTCTCTTATTTCAAAGTCCCTGTCCAGTATGGAAATGTCCTTAAACAGCATAAAAAAAGCCTCCTTGCAGATTTATGAAATAAACCAACAAATATTATATCATATTTTCATTGTTCTGTACCAGAGTCAGTGTCTCTATGATCTCATCGGGAGTCTTGGCTCCCTTTTGCGTTACCTTTTTGATGCCCAGGTTTTCCGCCAGGGATTTTATATGTGATACTTTTATCAAGTTCTCCGTTTCTTCGGGTATCTCTCCGAATCTGTCCATAAGCTCATGTCTCATTTCTTCAACAGAGACTTTGTCATTTACACCTGCTATTTTTTTGTAGATTTCCAGCCTTGTCATTTCATCTTCTATGTAGGTCTGAGGTATTACCGCTTCAACAGAAAGTTCAACCAGGGCTTCTTCTTTCTCCGGCGTGCCCGTTTCTCCTCCAAGGGCTTTTACGGCTTCTGCCAGAAGTCTCAGATACATCTCATATCCCACATTGAGCATATGACCGTGCTGTTTTGAGCCAAGCAGGTTTCCCGCCCCTCTTATCTCCAGATCTCTCATTGCTATTTTGAATCCGGCTCCGAATTCGGTGAAATCTTTGATGGCTCTTAATCTTTTATCCGCAGTCTCCGAAAGTATCTTGTTCTTTTTGTGCATAAGATATGCGTATGCCAGTCTGTTGCCCCGGCCCACTCTGCCTCTCAGCTGATAAAGCTGTGAAAGTCCGTATTTATCTGCATCAAGGACGATAACGGTATTGACATTTTGTATATCTATTCCCGACTCTATAATTGTGGTGGCAACAAGTATTTCAGAACCTCCGGCGATGAATTCCAGCATCACATCTTCAAGAGCTGTCTCATTCATTCGTCCGTGCCCTACAGATATTTTCCTGCCGGGTACCAATCTGTCTATCATATCTGCAGTCCTGTATATGCCGCTCACCCGGTTATAGATCACATATACCTGCCCTCCCCTTTCCAATTCTCTTTGGATGGCCTCCTTTATTATATAGTCCTCCTGCTCGGTGACATAGGTCTGCACGGGATATCTGTCTTCGGGAGGTTCTTCGATCAAGCTCATGTCTCTTATTCCCATAAGGGACATATGCAAGGTCCTTGGTATAGGCGTGGCGGAAAGAGTCAGAACATCCACATTCTTCCTTAGTTTTTTTATGGCTTCTTTGTGCCTGACGCCAAAACGTTGCTCTTCATCTATCACAAGCAGGCCCAGATCCTTGAATCTGACATCACCCGAAAGCAGGCGGTGAGTTCCTATTATCACATCTACTGTTCCCTTTTCTGCATCACGCAGTATTTTTTTCTGCTGAGCATCTGTTCTGAATCTTGAAAGCATTTCAACAGAAAACGGAAACTTCTCAAAACGGTCTTTTAATGTGTGATAATGCTGACTTGCCAGTATGGTGGTGGGCACCAGCACTACTGCCTGTTTTCCTTCAGCCACACATTTGAACATTGCCCTTGCCGCCACTTCTGTCTTGCCGTATCCCACGTCCCCGCAAAGAAGTCTGTCCATGGCCACCTGTTTTTCCATGTCTGCTTTTATTTCTTCGATGCATCGCAGCTGATCGGGTGTCTCCTCATAGGGAAAACTCTCTTCGAATTCCTTCTGCCAGATCGTATCTTTGCCAAAAGCATACCCTCCCTGTTCTTTCCTTGCCGCAGATGTTTCCAGCAGCTCTCTTGCCATTCCTGCAACGGCTGCCTTTGCCCCTGCCTTGACATTCTGCCATTCTTTTCCTGCCAGCTTATTTATCCTGGGGACTTTTGCATCGGCGCCGGCATATTTCTGAACTATATCCATCTGCTCCACAGGGACATAAAGCATATCCTTGCCGGCATATTCTATTTTGAAATAGTCTTTTTTTATCCCCCTTACATTGAGCTGCTGTATGCCGATGAATCTCCCTATCCCGTGGCTGTCATGGACCACATAATCGCCCTTGCCGATGTCAGAAAAGCTTTTTATCGGCTCCCCGCCCGTATGCCGTCTCCGTCTTTTTGAAGAATACTTCCTGATGCCGAATATATCTCCGTCGGTTATGATGCATTTTTTTTCTTCAGGAAAAACCATGCCTTCCGAAAGCATACCGCTTTTGAGCCATACCCTTTTCCCAAGACCGCAGCGATCAAGAAAATCCTGCATATTGGCCAGGCGTTCCTCAGTACCAAGGACCAAAGTCACTTTGTACCCGTCTTCAACGAGCATATTGAGTTCTCTCTCCAGGATGTCCATCTTGCCGTTGAAAGACATACTCTGACGGCTTTTTATGTTATATGTTTCTTCATAAGTTTCTGCCCCCTTTATACTCTTTTCAAAGGGCATCATGAAAAATACTTTTTTCCGGCTATAAAGCTTCAGGTAGTCAGAGACTGAGGGAAGATATTTCCTGTCAGCCTTTGACACCACACCTTTTTCAAGGAACACGCCAAAATCATGCCTGAACTCCTTTGCTTTGGCTTCGGCTTTTTCCATGGCCTTTGACGGATCATCTATTATAAAGGTGCCTTTTTTCATGTAATCCCATATGTATTCGGGAGAATTGTAGAAATAATCTATATAGTTCTCAAGATGCTGCATATTTGTTCTTGTGATCACAGCTTCCTTGAGCTGTTCTCTTCTTTCATCCATGTCAGCATAGTTTTTTTCTATTTTACGGAGAGCATCATCATATATTGAAGGGCCTCCCACTATCTGCCGAGCCGGATAAAGGCTCA
>JAAYYX010000009.1 GCA_012515135.1 Clostridiales bacterium
ATTCTCCAAAGAGCAAAGCGGAAACGAATTGCGATTTGTGAGAGAATCAGGACAGCTAAGGGAACATAGCGACTTTAGCTATGTGAACGGAGGAGTGCAGCGAAGCTGCACGTTGTCATCCCGACCAAAAAACACTCTTTACCACTATGGTAAAGAGTGTTTTATTTTTTGAAAAAACATATTGACAAAATTTGATTTGAGAGATATTATCATATATATCGAAAAAAGTTGATATGAGGTGATCTTTTGAAAACAGTACATGAAAAAAATGCACAAGTATTCAAGGCTCTTTGTGACGAAAACCGCCTCAGAGTTCTGGAGCTTTTGCGTCAAGGAGAGAAGTGTGCCTGCGAGCTTTTAGAAAGTCTTGATATAGGTCAGTCTGCATTGTCCTATCATATGAAGATACTGACTGGGTCGGGCATCGTTGAAAGCCGGCAGGAAGGCAAGTGGATGCATTATAGCATAAATCAAGAGGGAAGCCGTTATGCAGCACTACTTTTAAAAGAGATTACAACAACTGAAGGCGGTAAGCGCACAGGAAGCTGCTGCAAATAAAAACAAATATGAGCAGATAAGAAAAATAAAAGCCATGATCAGATGGCTTTTAATAAAAAACACATATTGATTTTTTTAGATATGATTATGCTTTTACTTTTGAGAAGGAATAATACAATATGCAGGGATTAAAAACATCCTGGGATTTTTTCCAGAACCAAATACTTGGAATGAAATGGTTGAATGAACTGATCGGCAGCGGCCTGTCAGCCATGGGGCTTGATATTAACAACAGATGGGTCGGCAGTATACAGTTTTTTATTTATGATGTCATAAAAATCACCTTGCTTTTATGTTTCCTGATTTTTATAATAAGCTATATACAAAGCTATTTCCCGCCTGAAAGAAGCAAGGAGATCCTTGGAAGATTCCATGGACTGGGAGCAAATTCTGTGGCTGCGCTTCTTGGAACGGTTACACCGTTCTGCTCTTGTTCTTCTATACCGCTTTTTATCGGATTTACTTCTGCAGGCGTTCCCCTGGGGGTGACCTTTTCATTTCTTATATCTTCTCCCATGGTGGATCTTGGTTCCCTGGTCCTGCTAACCAGTATTTTTGGAGGGAAAGTTGCCGTGGTTTATGTTATAGTGGGTCTTATTATTGCTGTGGTGGGAGGAACATTTATCGAAAAGCTGAAAATGGAAAAATATGTTGAGAGTTTTATACTTGAAGCAGGAGCCATTGACATAGAGTCCCCGGACCTTACAAGAAAAGAAAGAGCGGTATATGCAAAAGACCAAATGCTTTCAACCTTCAAAAAAGTGTTCCCATATATACTTATTGGAGTTGGTGTGGGAGCGGTCATACATAACTGGATACCGGAAGAATGGATAGCATCAGTGCTGGGCAGCGACAATCCTTTCAGCGTAGTACTTGCCACATTCATAGGGGTGCCCATTTATGCCGACATTTTCGGCACCATCCCCATTGCGGAAGCATTGTTTTACAAAGGAGCCCAGATAGGCACTGTTTTGTCGTTTATGATGGCAGTGGTGACCCTTTCTCTGCCTTCGATGATAATGCTCCGCAAGGCCATAAAACCCAAGCTCCTGGCAGTTTTTATCGGCATCTGCACCATCGGCATAATTATTGTAGGTTATTTATTCAATGCTTTTCAGACATTGATAGTTTAGGAGGAAATATAAAATGACAAAAAACTGTTGCACTTGCGGGTGTGAAGAAAATCGTGAAAAGGAAGTCCGAGTTTTGTATCTTTACCTGGATCTTATGAGTTGCTCCCGTTGCATAGGAACAGACACAGTTCTTGATGAGGTTATGGAACTGCTTGGACCTGTTTTACAAATGGCAGGATACAAAGTCCTTTATGAGAAAATAGAAATAGAAACTGAGGAAATGGCCAATAGTTATAAATTTGTTTCCTCGCCTACCATAAGGGTAAACGGCATTGATATATGTCATACAGTTCTCGAAAACAGCTGTGACTGCTGCAGCGATATAAGCGGCAGCGATGTGGACTGCAGGGTTTTTGAATATAAAGGTGAAAAATTTGAGGTGCCTCCAAAAGAAATGCTTGCAGAAGCTGTTCTTACCAAAGTATTCGGCCAAAATCAAGAGGGATGCATGTCTTCAGAAGATGAGTGTATGCATTCGGAATACGATTTGCCTGATAATCTAAAAGAATTCTTCAAAGGTAAAAAAAGTAGATCCGGCTGTTGCAGTGGAGGAAATTGCTGCTGATGAACAAGATAAATGCTGAGAAGAAAAAGCTTTTGATCAGAATACTGGTCTTGGCACTTATAGCTGCCGGTCTTTTAATAATATGGGTAGTCAAAACACATTATTCTCCTACCACAATTGACATGGAATCAGGAACTGCCAGGGATTTTCAACTGGAGAGCAAATCAATTGATCTAGATGAATTAAGGAGATATAAGGTGCCAATTATAATTGATTTCGGAGCGGATTCATGTGACCCATGCAAAAGAATGGAACCGGTTCTTGTTAAGCTCAATGATGAGATGCGAGATAAAGCGATAATAAAATTTGTTGATGTATGGAAGCATCCTGAAGCAGCAAATAAATTTCCGATTGAAATAATTCCTACCCAGATATTTGTGACCAATGATGGAAAACCCTACGTTCCAAGCAAAAATATTGACACAGAATTTATTATGTACAGCAATGCCGAGACGGACAGACACACTTATACATTGCATAAGGGAGAACTGACAGAAAAACAAATGAGAAAAATACTTTTTGACATGGGGGTAAAAAAGTGACTGAAATACTCGAAAGCTTATCCCATTTGATAATAACCAACACTTGGATTGCTCCGTTTATTGCTCTTTTGGCGGGCATACTTACATCTATGACTCCATGCGCCCTTTCGGGAATACCTCTGATAGTAGCCTATGTTGGCGGGACAGGCCAGAAAGATACAAAAAAAGCATTCTGCCTTTCTGTAACATTTGCTGCAGGAGCCGCTGCTACTTTCACGGTGATGGGTGTTTCTGCTTCTCTTGCAGGTCGTTTATTGGGCACCGGAGCTACATGGTGGTACTTGTTTCTGGGTCTGCTTATGATTCTTATGGCTATCCAAATATGGGGGATCTTTGAAATCATCCCCTCCAGTAATCTTGTTTCAAAAAACACCAGAAAGGGTTATATCGGAGCTTTTATAACAGGAATTTTGGCGGGAATATTTTCTTCGCCCTGTGCTACGCCGTTCCTTATAGCACTTCTTGCCATTGTGGCCGGAAAAGGCAGTATTATTTGGGGAATAATTCTGCTTCTGATTTATTCCATCGGACATGGTATACTGGCAATTTTAGCTGGAACATCCATAGGATTTGTACAAAAAATTTCCTCGGGTCACAATTACATGAAAGTAAGCAAGGTGCTCAAAATAGCCATGGGTGCTTTGATTTTAATAATTGGATTTTATATGTTTTATCTTGGTATCTGATATCCGTGAAAGGAGATATTATTATTATGGCATTGTTTGGAAAGAAAAAGAAAAAAACTGAAAAATGCTGCTGCGGAGAATGTGATGCTGCAAGCATGAAAGAGGCAGAAGCATCAAAGAAAGAGGCGAGAGGGATAAAGGTTCTGGGGACCGGATGTGCCAAATGCAGCAGACTTGAGACATCAGTAGGCAAAGCTCTGGAGCAGCTTGGTATTGATGAAAAAGTGGAACATGTTACGGATTTTTCCGAGATCGCATCCTATGGTGTAATGACAACACCCGCCTTGGTTATTGATGGGAAAGTGGTATCCTACGGCAAGGAACTGGACGTAAATCAAGTTGTGGAAATGCTAAAAAAAGTCAGAGACTGATCAGAGGAGATATCTGTTATGAAAAAAAAGGTGAGCTCTGAAATAAGTTTTTTTGAAAAATATCTGACTTTATGGGTTTTGATCTGTATGGCAGCAGGAGTTTTCATCGGAAGATTTCTGCCCTTCATACCGGATTTTTTGGGACGTTTTGAATATGCAAATGTATCAATACCCATTGCAATACTCATATGGCTAATGATATACCCGATGATGCTTAAAGTGGATTTTCAAAGCGTAAAAAATGTTGGCAGAAACCCGAAAGGACTATTTGTCACATGGACGGTCAACTGGCTCATAAAACCCTTTACAATGTTTGCCATAGCATGGCTCTTTTTCCATGTTATATTTGAACCGCTTATACCTGACGAACTTGCCAGGGACTATCTGTCCGGCGCTATCCTTCTGGGAGCTGCTCCCTGCACAGCAATGGTTTTCGTCTGGAGTCATCTGACAAAGGGAAATGCAGCATACACCGTGGTGCAAGTGGCAACTAATGATTTGATCATACTTGCGGCATTTACCCCAATAGTTGCTTTTTTGCTTGGCGTGGGAGGAGTATCCATACCATGGGACACCCTTTTGTTATCAGTGGTTTTATTTGTTGCTATACCCCTTACAGGCGGGGTCATTACTAGGAATCACATCACAAAAATCAGGGGGCCGGAATACTTTAACAATAATTTCATACCTAAATTCGGGAATGTTACTATAATAGGATTGCTTATGACCCTTGTGATAATTTTTTCGTTCCAGGGAGATATAATACTTGATAATCCTCTGCATATATTATTGATAGCGGTACCTCTTACTATACAGACATTCTTAATATTCTTCATAACCTATATTGGAAGCAAAGCATTGAAGCTTCCCCATGATATTGCCGCACCCGCATCAATGATAGGCGCATCGAATTTCTTTGAATTGGCCGTCGCCGTAGCCATATCGCTTTTCGGCACACAAAGCCCGGCGGCTCTTGCTACAATAGTAGGTG
>JAAYYX010000010.1 GCA_012515135.1 Clostridiales bacterium
CCCGAAAAGAAAAACAGATATGACAGATTCGGCCATGCCGGCGTTGATCCAAACGCCGGTTTTGGTGGTGCCGGCGGATTCGGCGGCGCCGCGGGAGGCGGATTCGGCGGTTTTGAAGATATCTTCGATATGTTCGGAGGTATGTTCGGCGGCCGCGGTGGTTTCAGCCAGCAGAGAAATACGGGACCCATGCGAGGAAGAGATATCCAGAAGGGTCTTACCATCACCTTTGAGGAAGCTGCAAAGGGAACAAAAAGGGATATAAAACTGAACAAATATGTTCAGTGCCCCACATGTAAAGGCAGCGGAGCTGCTCCGGGAACATCAAAAAAGACATGTCCCAGATGCGGAGGCAAAGGAGAGATACACACTGTACAGAATACTCCATTCGGTCAGTTCCAAAGTGTCAGTCCCTGCCCGGACTGTAACGGAACAGGCAAGATAATCGAAACTCCGTGTCCCGAATGCGGAGGCGACGGCAGGATCAAGAAGGATGTAACACTATCCGTAAAGATCCCCGCAGGAGTTGACAATGATTCTGTAATTACCATAAAAGGTCAGGGAGAGCCGGGAATAAACGGCGGCCCCGCCGGAGACCTTTATGTGGTCATGTCCGTGAAACCCCATAAAATATTCAAAAGAACCGGAGCGGATCTCCATCTGGAAATACCCATAAGCTTCAATCAGGCGGCATTGGGAGATGAAATAGTGGTGCCCAGCATGGAAGGCAGACTTTCATACAAAGTTCCTCCCGGCACCCAGCCCGGAACGGTGTTCAGGCTGAAAGGCAAGGGACTTCCCGGTACCAGAGGCAACAAAAAAGGAGACCTTTATGTAAAGGTAGTACTGGAAGTACCCACCAAATTAAACAGCAAACAAAAAAAGGCTGTAGAAGACATGGCCAAAGAGGTGACAGCAGACTCATACCAGAAGAAGAGCAAGTTTGCTGAAACCATAAAAGAGTTTTTCAAATAAGCACAACTATTCCTAAAAAAAGAGCGGAAAAACCGCTCTTTTTCTGATATAATAAGTTCTGAGGTTTTTTATGATAGACAATTTCGAACCAATACATGACGAGGATCTGGGCTCAGTCAAAATATCCGATGAAGTAATGGCCATATGCGCCATAAACGCCACGCTGAGAACGGAAGGGGTGGCGGAGCTGGCCGGCGGCGTGTCCGATGTCATAGCCGAGAGCATACTGGGCAAGGAATCCCTTTCAAAGGGCGTAAAAGTAAGCCAGAACGAAGACGGCATCATTTTTGATGTATATATCATTGTCGAATATGGTGTCAAAATACCCACAGTGGCCTGGGACATACAAAGCAATGTAAAAAATGAAGTTGAAACAATGACCGACAGAGAAGTCCTGGGTGTCAATATTCATGTTCAGGGCGTAGAAGAAGAGAGCGAAAAAAATGAAAAGATCTGAAGCCAGAGAGATCCTTATGCACATAGTTTTCCAGATGGAAGCGCAAAATGACTGCAGCCTCGAGTTAAAAGACCTCCTGATCAGCGACCGCAAAATACCCGAAAACCACAGAGATTATATAAATGCCGGTTTTAATGCGGCAAAGGACAATCTGGATGAAATAGACAGGGCAATAAACGAGAGCTCCAACAACTGGACTGTAAAACGTATGCCCAAGACGGATCTGGCAATAGCCAGGCTTGCCACTGCCGAAATACTCTATATGGATGATATCCCTGATTCTGTTGCCATAAACGAAGCAGTGGATTTGGCAAAAAAATACGGCGGAAAGGAATC
>JAAYYX010000001.1 GCA_012515135.1 Clostridiales bacterium
CATATGCTCTAGGGTTAAAATTTCCTCTTAAAAGGCGTTTTTGGTGTAAAAAATGGCAAATTCAGCCAAAAAAAACAGAAATAATGGTGATTTTTAACCCTGGAACCGGGTTTTTAGCACGAAAAGGGTTAAAATCTCAAATTATATACTTTTTAAAGCCGGTTTTAGCCAAACATCTCCTTTTATGTATAGCGTGACGGAAAAACAGAGAGCCAAAAGGCCCAACCACCAAGTACAAAATGCACAAATCCCCGATCCTTCCCAACCTCCCCCAACCTTTCTCAATCCTCCTCAACCCCAACACCTGAAACGATTTTCAAACAAAGACAAATTCTCACCTAACCCCAAAACCCCCAAGTCCCCAAAACCCCAACGAAAAACAAAAATAAAAAGGTTGATACCTCGAAACAACTGTGGTATAGTAAATAAGCTGTGTATAGAATAGCAAATTATGCAAAGGGGGACCTGAGCAGGAAAGAGGTGATAAGCATGAAGGAAGGAATCCATCCTAAATATCAGGAATGTAAAGTAACTTGCGCATGCGGTAACGAGTTCGTTACAAAATCGACAGAAAAAGAAATAAGACTTGACGTTTGCTCAGCATGCCACCCGTTCTTTACAGGACAGCAGAAGTTCATAAACAGAGGCGGTCGTGTCGAGAAGTTTAAGAACAAGTACAATATGGATTAATTATTAAAACCGGAATTGATTTTCCGGTTTTTTTATAGGCCTGATTATGATATAATAATCATTTGAAAATAGACGCAAGGGAGATAAAAATGTTCGACAAACTGGATTTCATTTCAGATAAATATGATGAGCTTTCGGCAAAGGTCTCGGACCCTGAAATCATTGCAAATCAGGCACTTTGGCAGAAGTATGCCAAAGAGATGGGAGAGATGGAGCCCATAGTAAAAAAATATCAGGAGTACAAAAAGATCAAAGGAGATCTTAAGGGCGCCAAAGAAATGCTGGATGAGGGCGGCATGGATGAAGAACTTAAGGAAATGGCAAAAGCTGAACTTGCCGAGCTTGAAGAAAAAACACAGCCTCTGGAAGAAGAGCTTAAGGTACTTTTGCTGCCAAAGGATCCTAACGACGACAAAAACGTTATCCTGGAGATCCGTGCGGGAACCGGCGGCGAAGAGGCTGCGCTTTTTGGCATGGACCTTCTTCGCATGTATAAGATGTATGCCGAAAACCGAGGTTGGAAATCCGAGATAATAGAAATCAACGATACTGATATAGGCGGGATAAAGGAAGTTGTTGTTCTCATTAAAGGAAAGGGTGCATATTCAAGGTTGAAGTATGAAAGTGGGGCGCACAGAGTGCAAAGGGTCCCCGAAACCGAATCCAGTGGCAGGGTGCATACTTCAGCGGCCACCGTAGCGGTGCTTCCGGAAGTGGAAGGTGTTGAAGTCGAAATAAACCCGAATGATGTAAGAGTGGATGTCTACAGAGCATCAGGAAATGGCGGTCAGTGTGTAAATACAACGGATTCGGCGGTAAGACTCACCCATGAGCCCACGGGTCTTGTAGTGACATGTCAGGATGAGAAGTCCCAGATAAAAAATAAAGACAAAGCATTTAAAGTATTGAAATCAAGGCTTTATGATCTGAAAATGCAGGAGCAGAACAAAGAGATAGCGGACAAGAGAAAAAGCCAGGTGGGAAGCGGAGACAGAAGCGAACGAATAAGAACCTATAATTTCCCCCAGGGAAGAGTTTCAGAGCACAGAACAGGAGCCACCATATACAAACTGGAAAGTTTCTTGAACGGGAATATGGATGAAATAATTGACGGCCTGATAACTCATGATCAGGCAGAAAAAATGAAAGCATTTTAGTGGGGCAAAA
>JAAYYX010000097.1 GCA_012515135.1 Clostridiales bacterium
CCGGCAAATGCAGCATATTCTTTGAACAGATTGGTTGGATGCTGGGAAAGCATAATTTTTCCCGACCGCAAACTTGATACAAAAAAACAGCATAATCTTTATTGAAATATTCTGAAATTAGTGCTTTAATATAATATATACCAAAAGTTTTTTTGTGGGTAAGCAAGGAGAACAGTATGAAGAAAAAAAGGATATTGTTTTTAGGGATACTGGTTATTGCTATGATTTTTTCTGCCTGTTCTAAAGCGGGCGGAAGCGAGCTCAAAATAGAAGCGCCACCTGAAATCAATGCGGAACTTCAGCCCTATGACGGAGACTTTTTCAACATGAAGCTGCCGAAGGGCTGGGAGATAAAAACTGTAGGAGAATATGAGAATTTCGGTTTTCGTGCATATGACCCGGAGAAACCTTCAAGGCAGATATTTTTTTACGGCAACATGAAGTATTTCATGAAAAGCAGTGAAGGGAAAGAAGCATGGAACAGGTATATGGCCGAGGGAGGATATGCAGATGCGGGAGTGTATGCGGATGCACCCGTGCTTTCGCCGGCCACCACAGAGGAGTTTTACAATACTTTCGATGAATTTGCATCATATGCAAAAAAATATGGGATCGATCATGATTTTCCTGTTTTTAATGATCTGGAGATCCTTGAGACCACACCCAGAAACTCGCCGATCGCCTCAAATTGCATTGAAGATTCCATATTGAGGGTTTTGTTTAAAAATGATGATATACCCTGCGAAGGTCTTTTTGCTGCAGGTGTCGCGGATACCATGACCAGCTATATGTATGATGTGGATGCGGGTTATTACACCGTATATGTGATAACCGGAATAAGCGCTCCCGCTGATGAATTTTATCAGCTCAAGGACACCCTTCTCAAAAGCCTGTCAAGCTTTAAATATACAGACAGATATATAGAGCAGGGCGTTGCCAGGAGTCGATGGGGAACTGAACTGGCACTGCAGGTGGGCCGCACTCTTTCGGAAGCGGCAGACTCATATAATGAAGCATGGTCAAACAGGCAGAGAGTGAATGACGCTCTTTCACAGAAAAGAAGCGATGCGAACTTGGGATATGATCGTCTTTATGATACGGAGACCGGTGAAGTCTACAGAGCGGAGCTGGGATTTTACGATCAGTATGATACCCATAGGGAAGAATTCGAAAATATTGACTTACAGCCTGTTCCAGATGATGATTACGGCCTTTATGAAAAAGAAATAAAAGGATACATTTATAAGTGAAAAAAAGTTAATAGTGTAGTTATATTATATTTATAAGGAGGATAGCATGAAATTCAAAAAGCTGGTCTGTATCGCTGTCGCTTTGTCCATGGTAGTTTGGACATTTGCAGCATGCGGTGAGAAAGAGGAGGCTAAGGAAGATACCTTCCAGACAAAAATCACTTCCGATTATTCATTCGCCGGGGATGTGCAGGATTACCTGGACAATGTGGACTCCAAATATGCATACGGGATAGCCAAAACCCTTGCATATGACGAAAAATATTTTGACAATGAGCTTGGATGGAGGACTTCGGGTTCCGATGCGGAACATGCATGTGCCGATTATCTGATGGAAGAAATGGAAAATCTCGGACTTGAAGATGTTGAAAAAGTCGGTGTGCCTTGTGACAAGTTCCAGTTCGATGATTCCAGGCTGACCATTGAAGGAACAAAGATAGACCTTATGC
>JAAYYX010000011.1 GCA_012515135.1 Clostridiales bacterium
CCGTGGTGCCACCCAACTTGACGCTTATTTGCGTCCACTCGGCGTATGCAAACACATACCGGCTTTGTTCACGAAGGTCCTACTCCGTCTTACCTACTTGATTCGGCTAGCCCTCAAAAGCCCATTCGGTCCGATTCTCCGTGTTGCGATCTCACCGCCCGCAACTCTCTTTGCCGGTATCCTGCAAACCTACTCACACTTCTTCAACGGTTTAAGGTATCATAACATTGAATTTTTTCTCTGTCAATAAAAAAATTGCAGGCTAAGTGGGAAACTTTTATTGACAAGTGGAGAAAGGTGTGATATTCTACTAAAAATTTGTGAAAAAGCAGAGGACAAGCGAAATGCGGATATTGCTAAAAGGAGGCACCATACTGACAGCCGGGGGATTCGAAAGAAGAGACATAATGATAGACCGGGGAAGGGTCATTTACATCTTTCCTTTAAGGGAAGGGGTTTCGGATCCGGTGTTTCCTTTAAACCCGACAGATTGTTCGGGGCAGGCCATTATTTCAGACTCATCAAAGGTTTCGGACAGTGAAGACACAAAATATCATACAGATTTTGACGGAAGAGTTATCCATTGTGATAACTCTTTTCTTATACCCGGAATGATGGATGTACATGTTCATTTCAGGCAGCCGGGACAGGGATACAAGGAGACCATAAAGACCGGCTCTGCCGCAGCAGCAGCAGGGGGATATACAACAGTGTGCACCATGCCCAATGTTTTTCCTCCGCCCCAGGATATGGAAAGCCTGAAGAAGCAGCTTGACATCATAAAAAAAGATGCTGTGATCAATGTCATACCTTACGGCAGGATATCCCGGGGAAAAGGATTGTCAAATATGGAAGAGATGAAAGATCATGTGGCAGCCTACAGCGATGATGGTGAAGGTGTCCGGTCTTATGAACTTATGGAAGCCGCCATGAAGGAGGCAAAAAGACTGAACAGGATCATAGCCTCCCATTGTGAAGATGAGAACTTCTCCCGGGGAGATCCCGGAGCGGAATGGACACAGGTAAAGCGGGATGCAGAGCTTTGTCTGAAAACAGGTTGCAGATATCATGTTTGCCATGTATCAACGGCAAAGAGCGTGGAAATAGTAAGGCAGGCGAAAAAGGCCGGGGCGGATATTAGTTGTGAAGTAACGCCTCATCACCTGCTGCTTACCGAAGAAGATGTCTGTGATGAAGGCCGCTTCCGCATGGAACCGCCTTTGCGTTCAGCCAAGGACAGGGAAGCTCTTATTGAAGGCATATTAGACGGGACGATTGAGATCATTGCCACCGATCATGCTCCCCACAGCTTCAAAGAAAAGGCAGGGGGAATGGCGGGAAGCCTTCCGGGAGTTTCGGGTATAGAGACAGCATTTCCCGTTCTTTATACCGGTCTGGTACTGCCTGGGATAGTGACCCTTGAAAGGCTTATAAAAATCATGACTGAAGCACCTTGCAAAAGATTCATATCTGAAGACAAAAAAAGTCCTTACATAAAGGAAGGTATGCCCGCAGATCTGGCAGTTCTGGATGCCAAAACACCTCATATAATATCTTCCGAAAAATTTATTTCCAAGGGCAAAA
>JAAYYX010000098.1 GCA_012515135.1 Clostridiales bacterium
ACTCTGCCCCGCACCCCCAGCAGCTTATAAAAATAAAAATGAAAAAGCCGGTCAGAACCGGATTTATGATCAGAAAAAGAAAGGAGCAATAGGAATGGAAACGAACCCCGATCCCGGGATACCCTTTCCGGTGCAGGTATTATTTTTATTATTTTTGATCTTCGTCAATGCTTTTTTTGCCATGGCTGAAATGGCCCTGGTGTCATCAAACAAAAACCTGATATCCGGCATTGCAAGAGAGGGCAATAAAAAAGCACAAATCATTGAAAAACTTTTAGAGGAGCCTAATAAATTCCTTTCTACCGTCCAGGTCATAATAACTCTTGCGGGATTTCTTGCCAGCGCTGCGGCAGCAGTGGGCATTTCAGATGATCTTGGATCGTACTTTAAAAATAATGGATGGCCCTACAGCCGGGAGATCTCTGTTTTCCTTGTTACCATAATATTGTCTTATGTAACACTTGTTCTGGGAGAACTTTATCCAAAACGGATAGCTATGCAACATTCAGAAAAAATAGCCATGTTTGTGGCAAGGCCCATAAAAGTAATGTCTGTTATAACAAGACCCTTTGTATGGTTCCTTTCGATTTCTGTAAATTTCTTTTTGAAGATCACAGGACAGAAAACAAAGACAGAGGATGAAGGATTTTCTGAAGAAGAAGTAATGTCCATGCTTGAAACAGGACAGGAAAAAGGAGCATTGAAAGAAGAGGGCAAAAGGATGATAAACAGCATATTTGCCTTCGATGATAAACTGGCATACGAAATAATGACACCGAGGACCGATGTTTTTATGATAAATATCAAAGATCCCACGGTAGAATATATTGATGAGCTGATGGAACTCAGGTATTCAAGGATACCTGTTTATGACGATGACAGCGATAATATAAAAGGCATAATCCATATAAAGGATTATCTTATAAAGGCCAGGGAAGAAGGCTTTGAAAATGTTGATATCAAAGGGATACTCAGAGAACCGTTTTTTGTTCCTGAAACAAAAAACATAGATACGCTTTTCTTCGAACTCCAGAAAACCAAACAGCACATAGCTCTGCTTATTGATGAATACGGGGGATTTTCAGGCATCGTTACTATGGAAGATATAATCGAAGAAGTTATGGGAGAAATAGATGACGAATATGATATGGAAGAACCCAAAATCGAAAAAATCGATGAAGAAAACTGGGAAATAGACGGGACGGTCTATCTTGATGATATAAATGAAGAACTGGGAACTGATTTTCAGTCTGAGAACAGCGAAACCATAAGCGGTCTTTTGATTGAAAAACTGGGAGAGATACCGGAAGACAACGACCATGGTAGTATTACTGTAGATATGGAGAATTACAGCTTCATTATTGAATCTGTCAAGGACAGAAGGATAGAAAAAGTGCGGCTTAAGATAATGCCCGCTTTTGAGGCTGACAGGGAAGAAAAAAGGCAGGAAGATGAATAAAAAGAAAGCCGTGTTTCACACACTTGGATGCAAAGTCAATCAGTACGAAACAGAAGCAATAAAAGAATCCTTTCGAAAAGCCGGCTATGATATCGTCAAAGAAGATGAACCGGCGGACGTTTGTGTAATAAACACCTGCACAGTGACAGGACTGGCGGACAGAAAATCAAGACAGTTTATAAGACGTGCAAAAAAAAATAATCCCGATGCAGTTGTGGCAGTAACGGGATGTTATGCACAGATCAGCCCCCGGGAAGTATCCTCCATAGAAGGAGTTTCTGTTATTGCCGGCACCAACGAAAAGACAAATCTGCCTGAATACGTACGGCGATTTACAGAAACGGGAGAAAAGCAAATAAGATGCCTGAATACAAAAGATATCAGTGATTTTGAAGAAGTCGCCGATACCGTTTCAATGGGCAAGAGAACCAGAGGATATATAAAGATACAGGAAGGCTGTGACAGGTTCTGTTCCTATTGCATCATACCCTATGCAAGAGGAAGAATAAGAAGCAGAAGCCTTGACAGAATAAAAGAAGAAGCCGAAAATCTCATATCTGCCGGCACAGGAGAGATAGTGATCACCGGCATAAACACCGCTCTTTACGGAGGCGAAAACGGGAAAGCGGACATAGAACCGGTCATAAAGATGATAAATGAAATAGAAGGGGATTTCAGAATAAGACTCAGTTCTCTGGAACCCACAGTTATCGATGCTGCATACGTAAAAAAACTTTTCAAATATGAAAAACTCTGTCATCATCTTCATCTTTCTGCCCAAAGCGGCAGCGACAGAGTGCTTGCCGCCATGAACAGAAAGTATACAAGAAAAGATTTTATGGATATAGTAGAAACGTTGAGAAGCTTTGATCCCTATTACGGCATCACAACCGACATGATCGCCGGATTTCCCGGAGAAACGGAAGAAGATATAAAAGACAGCATTTCCATGATAAAGAGAGCAGGATTTTCCAAAGTGCATGTTTTCAAATATTCCCGTAGAAAGGGAACGGCAGCGGCTTTGATGCCCGGTCAGATTGAGCCTGATATCAAAAACCAAAGAAGTGAAAAACTTTCCCTGGCAGGCGAAGAAGAGGCGAAAAAGTTCATTGAAAATAATTTGGGACGCAGCGAGCGGATACTGGCTGAAGAGTATAAAAACAGGATGTTATTCGGCAAGAGCGGCAATTATATAAATACATGTTTTCATTGTGAAGAAAAAGAAGCATACAGCCTTTTGAACAGGTTTGTTGAGGCAAGGATGATTAAAGAATATAAAGGCGGGGTATATTCAGAGATAATAAAATGACAGGAGAGAACAAATGAAGAAAAGAACTATTATATTATCCGCCCTTTTTATACTTCTTGTTTATGTTTTTGCCGGTTGCGGAAGTGCCGGTGAAACAGAAATCAACAAAGAAATCAACAAAGACTATGAGAAGTATTTTGCTGATTTTTCGGCCGAAGACATATATGGCAAAACAGTGACCCAAAAAGAGATAAGAGATAAAAAATATACTCTTGTGACGGTATGGGGCACTTACTGTAACCCTTGCATAGATGAACTTCCGGACCTGCAGAAACTATATGACAAGTACAAAGGGGACGGAATAAATGTCATGGGTGTTATAATCGACATACAAAATGATGATGGAAGTCTGAATGAAGATCAGACATCCTATGCACGGGAGATAACAGAAAAACAGGGGGCGGGATTTGTCAATATAGGCTTGCCGCCGGGCAAAGAAGCCCTTTTTTCCCAAATAGCAGTAACACCTACAGCATTCTTTGTTGACAGCAAAGGCAATGTTATCGGAGATTTTTATGAGGGAGCATACAGTTACGAGGAATGGAGTGATATGGTTGAAAAGCTTCTTGAAAAATAAAGCATTCATAATTCTTCTGG
>JAAYYX010000099.1 GCA_012515135.1 Clostridiales bacterium
AATCCCGCACGTCTGCCAATTCCATCACGCCGGCGCAATGGAGTAATTATAACATTACTCATCGATTATCGTCAACTCTTCTTCTGAAATCACAGCTGTTTTTTTACGGCTCAAAACATCGTACATAGCGGGTATCACCAGCAGTGTCATTAATGTGGCATATACCAGTCCGCCTATACATACTATGGCCACAGGCTGCATCATTTCAGCACCTTCTCCAAAACCGAAAGCCATGGGCATGAGTGCCAGCGCAGTGGTAAGAGCGGTCATGAGAACAGGCCTTAATCTTATGGATCCTGCTTCTTCTATGGCTTCTCTTTTATCCATTCCCTCTTTACGCAGGCGATTTACTGTATCGATCAAAACGATCGCATTGTTTACTATTACACCCATCAGCATTATAAATCCTATCATGGATACAACACTTACATCGTTGCCGGTGATAAGAAGTCCCAGAAGTCCTCCGGTAAATGCAAGGGGCACTGTGAACATAACTATAAAGGGGGCTCTTAATGACTGGAACTGGGCGACCATGACAAGATATATCATCAAAAGTCCCAGGAGCAGCATCTGTACCAGCTGCTTCATGGCATCCATGATAGTTTCGTTTTCTCCGGTGAATTCAACTTCTGTGCCTGATGGGATATCCATTTTTTCTACAGAATCCCGAGCCTTTTCTGTTATTTTAGTTACATTTTGACCCTTTTCCACTTCAGATGTGACCTGTATGGTTCTTTTCTGTTTGTCGTGGACTATAGTTTCAAGGGTTCTGTCATTTGAAATATCGGCTATTTCTGAAAGTTTCACTTTCTTTGTGCCGCTTCCGCCGGCCGTCTCCGCTTCTCCTGTTCCCTGATTCGAAGCAACAAGTTCCAGGTTCTTCAGTTTATCAAGATCCGTTTTACTGTTTTCGGACGTTGTTACCACTATATCTCTTCTGTTTCCGTCATATGTCATGGATGTGGCATTCTGTTCTGTTGTAAGGGCCGCCGATACCTGTGCATATATCTGCGCAGTTGTAAAGCCTTTTTCCATGGCCTTGTTTTTGTTTACTGTTATTTTAACTTCGGGAACAGCATCTTCTTCACTGTCAGATATGTTTTCAGTACCTTTTATCGTTCCCAGTTTTTTCTCTACTCTGGATGAGAATTTTCTTAAGTCATCAAGATCGTCTGCATAGATATTGGCCACTATGCCGCTGCCTCCCATAGCTGAATAACTGCTCATATCCACATCCCCTGAAACGATCATTTCGCACCCGTATTTTTCTCCGGTTTCTTTTATCTTTTTTGATATGGACGGGTTCAGTTCTGTTTTGTCTTCATCCAGGAGAACATACATGCTCACCCTGGAATAGTCCTTGAGATCTGCAGTAAAACCAAACATTGCCGCAGTATTGGACGAAAGCATTACCCCCACTGTTTCAACGCCTTTTGTGTCCTTTATCTGTTCTGCTATTTTGTCACATGTTCCTGCCGTCTCTTTTAGAGTGTTTTCTTTTGGGAGTTCGATATCAACAGAGATTTCCGGCGTGGACATGGGGGGCATATATTCAAAGCCCCTGGAAAAAGCCAAAGCCGAAGATGCTACCAAAAGCAGGGCTGCAATTATCATCACCATTGATTTGTGAGACAGCACATATCTTACAGCTTTTCTGTATTTCAAAATATATCTGCTGTTTCTTGAAAGTACTGTTTTTGCGGATGCATCTTTGAGGAATCCTCTCCCCATGACCGGAACAAGGGTAAGAGCCACTAACAGACTTGCCATCAAAGAATAGGTCACCGTAAGGGCCATGTCCACAAATATTTCCCTTGTTATTCCTTCAACAAATACGATGGGTATAAATACACACACTGTTGTCAGGGTCGATGCGGTTATTGCCCCCGACATCTGTGTCACGCCAGACAATGCGGCCTGTATATTGCTGTACCCCAGAGATCTCAACCGGTATATATTTTCTATTACAATAATCGAATTGTCCACAAGCATACCAACACCGACTGCAAGGCCTGCCAGAGAGATCACATTTAGCGTGACCCCGGTGAAATACATAAGTGATATGGCAAAGGTAACACTTATGGGTATGCTCAGAGCTGTTATCAGAGTAGGCCTTATGTCCCTTAAGAAAAACATAAGTATCAATATGGCCAAAACGGCTCCCAAAAAAAGGTTTTGAAGAACAGAAGCTATGGCCATGTATATGTATTCGCCCTGGTCGGAAAGAGTGGTGAACTCAAGTCCATCATATTTCTTTTCAAGTTCTTTGAATTTATCCTGTATATTTCCGGCTGTTTCTGTGGTGGGGTAATCGGATTGCTTGCTGAAAGTAAGAAG
>JAAYYX010000100.1 GCA_012515135.1 Clostridiales bacterium
ACATGTCAGGGCTGCCTAATGATATCCACTCATCATGGGAGTTCCTGTCTATCAGATCTTTTGGCCTGTAAAACTCGTCGCTCCTGAAAAGTTTTCTTGTGCTTTTCTGTTTCAGAAAATGACCTTCGGGGCCTACGGCCTTTATATCTTCAAGAAGGTCTTTTTCTTCTGATGTATCTATTCCCTTTCTCATACGAACCGCATAACGGAAAAGTTCGTCATCTATTATCATCTGTTCCAGGGAAAGTGTCATGCTGCTTTCCAGAAGACCTATGCCCTGCACCACATCTGCACCTGCTCCTATAAGAGGTTCCATGTTCATGTATTTTTCAAGTATCGCCTGCATGCCCGGTTCTTTGGAATCCGAAAGGCATCCTGCCACTTCTGTGGGAAATCCGTAGTATCTGCCCATCTGTGTCATGGCCGTCAGTTGCAATGCAGTTTCCGGAGCTCCTTCCAGGAATATGCCGCTTTTCATATTTATAGACCCCAGGGCAGCACCGTAAATTATGGGAGTCCCTGGATTGCAGAGCTGGAATATAACAAAGCACGACAGAGCTTCCGCATTGGCCATTGCCACATTTGTAAAAAGGCTGGCGGGTCCTGTGCTTCCGCAGGCCGGCATGGGATAGGCCAGTATGGGAGCTTCATATTTTGTAAGTTCCATGGTGGCTTCCAACATGATATGATCGTGGCAAAGGGGTGCCACTGTACAGTAAGTGGCCGAATATATCTTTCTTTTCCTGACTTCCTCCCAGCTTCCCAGGATGGCCTTTGCCATTTCCATATGATAACCTACTCCCTTAATGCTGGTTTCCTCGTCCTGGTAATGCTTACTGCTGTTTATATAAAAAAGTCCGGTTTCCATTACGCCCGCAGCCTTGGGAGGCAGATCGGCCGCCACGATGGGAGCCCATCCTATACTTCCCTGATCCATGGTCTGAAATATCCTGAAACTGTTTTCTATATCTTTTGTCGTCCCCGGTCTTTTTTTTCTGCTGCCGTGATCCAGAACGTACATACCGCAGCCGTCGATGTTATGGGTGGGGAATGCAGCCGGCAAACTAAGATCATATTTCGGATCCGGTGCTCCCAGCGTGAATTCTTTTGGTGCTGTTTGCAGGGCCTTCTTCACCATGTCTTCATTTATATATGCTATCTCTTTTTCTCTGTCTATTTCTGCTCCGGCGTCTTCCAGAAGATCCAGCGCCTTTTCGCTGGGGAATTTGACCCCGGTTTCTTCAAGTATCCTTATGCTGTTTTTATGTATGGACCTGATTTCCTCATCGCTGAGTACTTTTGTCTGCATCAGCATTTTTTTCTCCTTTCTGCTCTGACCTGAATTTCTTTCTTGCTCTAAGTTCTTGTTCCTGCTCTGAATTTCTTTCTTGCTATAAGTTCTTTTTCTTGCTCTGAATTTCTTTTATGATATAAGCTCTTGTTCTTGCTCTGAACTTCTTTCATGCTCTAAGTTCTTTTCTTGCTCTGAACTTCTTTTATATATTAAACCCTATAATCAAATAATAGGTCTTTCTGCCCGGTAATAGGGGTATATTTTTGTTGTTATCAGGGTATATTTTTGATATCATTGATTTATGAAATTTCGCCGGCCTGTAATTTTTGAATTGAATTCGGGCACGAATGCCCGGACCTCAGAGGCGG
>JAAYYX010000101.1 GCA_012515135.1 Clostridiales bacterium
AACTTCAAATTTTATTCATAATATTATCGATGCTGATAATGAAACGGGCAAATACGGAGGCAGAGTATATACAAGATTCCCTCCCGAACCCAACGGATACCTTCACATAGGACATGCCAAGTCCATATGTCTGAATTTTTCCACTGCCGGGAAATACGAGGGTAAATGCAATCTGAGATATGATGACACAAATCCCGTAAAGGAAGACGAAGAATATATCGATTCTATAGAAGAGGATGTAAAGTGGCTTGGTTTCCAATGGGACAAAAAACTCTGGGCTTCCGATTACTTTGAAAAAATGTATGAAGCCGCTTTAGAACTTATAAAGAAAGAAAAGGCTTTTGTCTGTGATCTTGATGCGGAAGAGATACGTGAGTACAGGGGTACATTAAAAGACCCCGGTAAAGAGAGCCCCTATCGTAAAAGAAGCAAAGAAGAAAACCTTAAACTTTTTGAAGAAATGAAAGCCGGAAAATATTCGGACGGAGAAAAGGTATTAAGGGCAAAAATTGATATGGCATCGCCTAATATAAATATGCGAGATCCTGTGATTTACAGGATAGCCCATGTGCCCCATCATAATACCAAAAACAAGTGGTGTATATATCCCATGTATGATTTTGCACATCCAATTGAAGATGCCATAGAAGGAATAACACATTCAATATGCACGCTGGAATTTGAAGATCACAGGCCGCTTTATGACTGGTTCCTCGCCGAAGTCGGCTGGTGGCAGACACCGCCCCGACAGATAGAATTTGCCCGACTGAATATAACCAAAACCGTAATGAGCAAGCGTCTTTTGAAATCCCTTGTGGAAAACGGAGATGTTGAAGGCTGGGACGATCCGAGAATGCCTACGATAGCAGGATTAAGGCGCAGGGGATATACTCCAGCAGCTATAAGGGATTTCTGTGAAAGGATAGGGGTCGCCAAGTCCAACAGTACTGTTGATATAGCCCTCCTGGAACATTGCGTGAGAGAGGATCTGAAGAAAACCACAGAAACCAGGAATGTGGTAGAGAACCCGTTAAAAGTGATAATCACAAATTATCCCGAAGATAAAACGGAAGAAATGGAAATAGAAAACAATGCAAATGTGCCTGAAATGGGAACAAGAAAAGTGACCTTCAGCAGGGAGCTTTATGTGGATGGCGAAGATTTTGCAGAAGTGCCGGTAAAAAAATATTTCAGACTTTTTCCCGGTAATGAAGTGCGCTTCAAAGGAGCCTATTTTATCACATGCAATGATGTGATAAAAAATCCTGACGGCACAATAAAAGAACTGCATTGTACATATGACCCTGCCACCAGGAGCGGCAGCGGTTTCGACGGAAGGAAAGTCAAAGGGACGATACACTGGGTGGATGCAAAAAATGCATTGAAGATCAAAATACGGAACTATGACCATCTAATGACAGAGGGAGATGACGGCAGTAAAAAAATCAATCCGGATTCTCTCAGAGAAGCAACTGCTTATGCAGAGGCCTCTGTGGCAAATGCAATGCCTTGCGAAAGATACCAGTTTTTCAGACACGGATATTATATAGCTGACAAAATCCTTACTTCTGAAAAACAAAAAGTATTCAACCGCATTGTGGATCTGAAGAGTTCATTCAAAATAAAATAAAGGAGAAAAAAATTGGACTACTACAAGGCTTCTCTTATCATGCACGAAAAAAACAAGGGGAAAATGGCAACAATAGGCAAAGTGAGGGTCAAGACAAAAGAAGACCTCTCAACAGCATATACTCCCGGGGTGGCAGAACCCTGCAGGAAAATCAAAGAATGCCCTGAAGATATTTACAGATATACAAACAAAAGCAACACAGTGGCGGTTGTAAGCGACGGGTCTGCTGTTCTGGGACTTGGAAATATCGGCGCTGCTGCATCTGTTCCCGTAATGGACGGAAAGGCTCTTTTGTTCAGAGAATTTGCAGGGATAGATGCTTTTCCGGTTTGTATAAAGACCCAGGATCCTGATGAGATAGTAAAAATAGTAAAAAATATTTCCTCCACTTTTGGAGGGATCAATCTTGAAGACATATCCGCACCCAGATGTTTTGAAATAGAAGAAAAACTCCAGGGTGAACTGGAGATACCGGTTTTTCATGATGATCAGCACGGTACTGCAGTTGTGGTTTCCGCTGCCCTTATAAATGCGGCAAAGCTTACCGGCAGAAAGCTTTGGGAAATAAAAGCAGTCATAAACGGAGCGGGAGCCGCAGGAACAGCCATAGCAAAAATGCTTATGGATATGGGTATTGAGGATATAGTTGTATGTGACAGCCATGGCATTATCGATAAAAAAAGAAATGATCTTAACGAAACAAAAAAGAAACTTGCGAGTATAACAAATAAAAAGGATCTGTCCGGAGGACTTGGAAAGGCTTTGGCGGGCAGAGATCTTTTTATCGGGGTCTCTTCAGGAGGGGCACTTACACAGAAAATGGTAAAAACCATGGCGGGATCACCCATGATTTTTGCAATGGCCAACCCGGAACCTGAGATAATGCCCGAAGAAGCAAAAAAAGCAGGTGCTGCCGTTATAGCCACCGGCAGATCGGATTTCCCAAATCAGATAAACAATGTTCTGATATTCCCCGGAATATTCAAGGGGGCTTTGTCAGTAAGGGCAAAGAGAATAACAGAGAAAATGAAAAAAGCCGCAGCATATGCACTGGCAGGTATGATAAACGAAGAAGATATTTCGGAAGAAAATATAATACCAAGTGCATTTATGCCCGGTGTGGCAGAAAAAGTGGCTGAAGCTGTTGCCAAGGCATGGGAGGGATAAAAGGGTGAGATATCTTAAGGGATTCATAAGAGACAGTAAGATATATTTTTCCAATTGCAAAAAAGACATAAAGAACGACAACATTTTTTTACTTAGAAGAAACAGTATTTCAGCATTGATGGGCCTGATGATGTATCTTTATGTAGTCTTGAAGGATTTTACTTCTGTGGAGCTTGTCATAGCATACAATTTTTTTGTGGTGGTTTTCGGAGTATTTTGTATCTTTTGCCTGTTATACTTCCAGAAAAGAGAAGGAAGTTTTTTTATGGTCCAGGCTCTTTGCTTTGTTTTTTCTGTTATGGTCCTGAGTTTTTTCATATTCATAAGTGTGTTCCCCTTCCCGGATCTTCCCGCAATATTTCTTTTTTTGGGATATACATTCCTTCCTCTGGTTTTCATAATGCCCATGAAAATATACATTTTTCTTTTACTGGCTTTTCAGGGAATTTTCTGTTCATTTGTAATAATGTTCAAGGGCAGCGATCCGTTTGCCTTTGATATGCTTCAGTCTTCAATTGCATGTGCGGCAGGTATTCTGATAGCATTTATGGTTCTTGATCTGAGATTGAGAGCCAACAAAACAAAGCTTCAGCTTCAGCGGATGAATGCGATGGATCCCCTAACAGGCATTTTCAATAAGGCTACAACGACCCAGAACTGCCGCTTTTATCTTGACTATTACAGCCGTGAGGAAAAGTGCAGTCTTATGGTAATAGACATTGATGATTTCAAAAAGGTCAATGATTTCATGGGGCATCAGACAGGAGATTATATATTGAGCAATATAGGAGAAATCCTCAGGGAAGTTTCCAGAAAGAGTGATATAGTCGGACGCATCGGCGGAGATGAATTTCTTTTTCTCATGAAAAACACCTCCGACAGGGAGATACTGAGATACAGAGCAACACAAATATGCGAAAAAATATCAGGGCTTTCTATAGACAACGAAAAAAATATCAGTTGCAGCATAGGTGTTGCTGTGAGTCCTGAAAAGGGAACAGATTTCAAAACTCTTTTTGCCCGTGCCGACAAAGCCATGTATGATGCAAAAAGGAAAGGTAAAAATACATTCAGTATTTTTGATTAAAAAATGTACAAAAACATTCTTCTTAAAATAGAATATGACGGAACGGATTTTTGCGGATGGCAAATACAGCCTGATGTACCGACAGTTCAGGGAGAGATAGAAAAAGCAATAAATACACTATGTGGAGGCATAGCAGAAATAAACGGAACCAGCAGGACGGATGCGGGGGTTCATGCCATGGGGCAGATGGCCAGTTTTGAAGGTGATATTAGAATACCTACAGAAAGACTGGTCTACGCTCTCAACAATCTTCTGCCCGGATCGATCAGAATAAAAGAGGCCCTTGAAAAACCAACGGGTTTCCATGCCCGTTTTGATGCAAAAGGGAAAAAGTATATTTACAGGATAATGAACTTCTCCCAAAGAGATCCCTTCAAAAGGAATTTTTATTATTTTGTTGAAAAGCCGCTGGACCTTCATGCGATGCAAAAAGCGGCAGCATATATAGAGGGCAGACATGATTTCAAATGTTTCCGGGCTGCGGGGAGTACCGAAAAAGAGACTACTGTAAGGACCGTAAAAAGTCTTTCGATCAGGCAAGAAGCAGACGAAATAATAATTGAGATCACAGGAGACGGATTCCTTTATAATATGGTAAGGATAATAACGGGTACATTGGTTGATGTGGGGCACGGCAAAATATCTCCTTTGGAAATGCCCTTGATAATAAATTCAAAGGACAGAAAAAAAGCGGGGCATACGGCTCCTCCCCAGGGACTTTATCTGGCGGAGGTCTATTACTGATTGATATTTAATATAAGGTATGTTACGATTTTTTTGAGCTGATATTTTTATCAAAGGAGAATATGATGGCAAGAACCATAATTAAAGAAAGACCCGACTGGGACCACTATTTTATGCAAATGGCAGAACTGGCAGCCACAAGATCCACTTGTTTGAGAAGGCAGGTGGGGGCAGCCATAGTAATGGACAAACATGTTATATCGACAGGTTACAACGGAGCTCCCAAGGGAGTGCCCCACTGTGAAGAACGGGGAGCGTGTATGAGGGAAGAAATGAAAATACCCTCGGGAGAAAGACACGAACTTTGCCGGGCCCTGCACGCGGAGCAGAACGCAATAATACAGGCAGCCACATACCCCCAGAGCATAGAAGGTGCCACCATATACATAACGCATCAGCCCTGTCTCATATGCGCAAAGATGATAATAAATGCAGGCATCAGAAGAATAGTCGTAAGAGAAGGATATCCTGATGAAATGGCAACAGAGATGCTTGCAGAGGCAGGTCTTAAAATAGTAATGCTTGACAAATAAAGATATTATATCTAAAACAGGATCTCTGCTTTTGTCGGAAAACAAAAAAATATTTGATCAGAGCAAATGTGTCCGGTGAAACCGGTCATAAAGATTATGCCTTTAGGGGAATGCTCTGATTTGTTTTTATTCGGGGAGAGGGGTCTAAACCCCGGATTTTCAGGCTTTTACAGCGAATCGTGTAAATTTTAACAAAGGTTTACTTTTATTTTTTTCGGCGTATAATAGAGTATATCATGGACGAGTTTGCGAAATTCAAGAACAGGATATTGTTATATGGACTTGTTGCAGCAGGTATTTTTGAACTGATATCTCTGATTTTTTTGGGGCCCGGCACACGATTTGTTTACGGACTTTTGATCGGGACCTGTGTTGCTGTCGTTAACTTCAATATAATGATTTTCTGCGCAAAACGGGTGCTTGAAAAAGGAAAGCCCTACTGGTCCACTCTGGGTTATGTAATAAGATTTTTGATTTACGGGGTCGTTCTTTATATGACGTTCAGATCCTCATACATCGTAGGGATAGGCTGTGGCGCCGGATTCCTGACAATACAGACTTCGATATTTTATATTCACATCCTGAGCCCGAAGATTTTCAGGAAAAAGAAAGATGGTGAAACCGCAGACATAAACGATCAGCCAAAGGGCTGATGGCAAGGAGGTACGGGCAGTGCATATAGGCCCTCAGATAGTTATTAAATTTGATAACGGCATTTTTATAACAAATACTGTTTGTTTTGGTATAATTGTTGCCGTTATTTTGATTGTTCTGGCATTATGGTCCACAAGAAGAATGAAGAAAGTCCCGGACGGCAAACAGGTCATAGCAGAGACCGTCGTTGAAGGTGTGTATAATATGGTGAAAGCAACAATGGGGCCCAAGGGAATCAATTATGCACCTTATATAGGAACACTTTTTTTCTTTGTTCTTTTCAGCAATATGCTGGGACTTTTCGGACAGAGACCTGTTACCGCCGATGTAAACACCACATTTGCGCTGGCGGCGATAACTTTTGTACTGATACAGAGACAGGCTCTTAAGAGCTATGGACTTATAGGAAAAATGAAAGAAATGGCTCAGCCGTATCCCTTTATGTTCCCTCTCAAGATAATAGAACAGCTTTCCTTCCCCATTTCTCTTTCATTCCGGCTTTTCGGCAACATACTTGGCGGAGTGATAGTTATAGAAATGCTTCTTGAAGGATTGGCCACCGCCAGTGAAGCCCTGCATTTGCCAATACCGCTTCTGGACGCAGTAATTCCTCTGCCGGCGAATTTTTTCTTTGATATTTTTGAGCCTGTGCTTCAGGCCTTTATATTTACAATGTTGACTATGGTATTCATCACGATGGAAATAGCGACCCGCGATGAAGAACATTGACATACAAGCAATCAATTTTTATTAGGAGGTAAATATTATGTCATCACAAATAACACCGGAAGCTCTGATTTATGCCTTTTCCGCATTGGGAGCAGCAGTAAGTATCGGATTTGCCGCACTTGGTATAGGTATAGGCCAGGGTCTTGCAGCCAGCAGAGCTGTAGAAGGCGTTGGAAGACAGCCCGAAGCCAAGGGTGATCTGCTTCAGGTAATGCTGGTAGGACAGGCAGTAACGGAGACTACAGGTATATTTGCATTTATCGTATCCATCGTTTTGCTTTTCGCAAATCCTTTTGCCTGAGAAAACGAATAAAAAGCCAAAGAAGGGAGGAGACAGCCTATGGAATTTGCACCGCTTATCAGTTTCAACTGGACATTGCTGATGCAGCTCGTAACAGTTTTTGTCCTTTATATTATACTGAGAAAATTCTTCTTTGAGAAAGTCCATGATTTTGTGCAGAAAAGAGAAAGCACTGTCAAGGAAGCTTTTGATTCGGCAGAAGCCACCAATAGAAAAGCTGATGAAAAATTGGAGGCTTACAGCAAAAAGATCGCACAGATCGAAAGCGAAGGCAGAGAAATCATAAGAGGCTCCAAAGTAAAGGCAGACGAGCAGGCAAAAGAAATCATCGATGAGGCAAATGCCAAAGCAAATGAAATAATGATGAGAGCAGAAAAAGAAATAAAAAGACAGAAAGAAAAAGCGCTTATTGAGATGAAAGAAGAAGTGGGCATGCTGGCAGTTATGGCTGCTGAGAAGATAATGGAAAAAGATTTAGAAAAAACCGGCGAACAAAAGCAGATAGTGGATAAAATAATTGAAGGAGCAGGTACTTCGGAATGGCAGAACTGACCATTGATATGACATATGGAAGCGCGCTTTTTCAGGTGGCATTGGATCTGAAAAAAGAGGACAAGATCCTTGAAGATGCCGAAGGTGTTCTTTCGGTACTCGAAAAAGAAAAATTGCTGAATGCATTTATTGATAATCC
>JAAYYX010000102.1 GCA_012515135.1 Clostridiales bacterium
GAAAATACACAGACAAGACCGGAAGGCGGATCACTTTTGAATATGCTCTCATAAGCGGAGTCAATGACGGACCCCGGCATATAAAAGCTCTTGCAGAAGCATTAAAAGGAATGCTTTGTCATGTGAACCTTATCCCATTGAATGAAGTTTGCGAAAACCCCATGACAGGATCCGGAAGGGAAAGAGCCTCAAAGATCGCAGCAGAGCTTGAAAAAAAAGGCATACCCGCAACAGTCAGAAGAAAACTGGGCTTGGACATAGATGCGGCATGTGGCCAGTTGAGACTCAGAAAAAGAAGGGAGTATTAAGAACAGCAGAAAATTATCTGTTGCCCGCTTATATCTGATAGTGTATAATTGATTTATATTTATATAACAGGGAGGCGTTCAAAATGGTGAAACTTCTGGTTGGTCACAAAGGTAGCGGCAAGACAAAAAAAATGCTTCATCTGGCCAACGAACTTGTAGAAACATGTGATGGAAATGTAATTTTCATAAACAAAAACGAAGATCTCATGTATGATCTGAAACATAACATCAGGATCGTATGCATGGAAGATTATCCGAATATAACAAACAGTGACGAATACATTGGCTTCATTTACGGAATAATAAGTTCGGATCATGATATCGATACGATGTTCATTGATGGGATATTAAGACATGCTGATGTTTCTCTGGGCAACCTGCCTGAATTCATTGAGAGAATAAAGAAAATATCAAATATGTTCAATATAGATTTTGTCGTAAGCCTCAGTGCCGAAAAAGAAGAAATGATAGGTGTCGATTTTACGGATTGCGAAATACTGAACTGAAAGCAAAATGGATAACAAGAGGGCGGTGCGTGGCACTGCTCTCGTTTTTTTAGAAGAGGCAATATGAAAAAAGTATACTTTTTTGTAATACTGGCGGCTTTCCTTTTCGGCACCATGGAGGTGGCACTGAAAATAGCGGGAAGTGATATGGATCCGATGCAGCTTACTTTCCTGAGATTTTTCATAGGAGGAATAGTTCTGATACCGGCAGCTGCCCGCGAAATGAAAACTAAAAAGACAAAAATAGGAACACAGGACCTGGGAAGACTTCTTATACTGGGAACCATATGTATACCTGTCAGCATGGTGTTGTTTCAGTTGGGTGTCGATGGCTCAAATGCATCCACGGCAGCAGTCATTTTTTCTGTCAACCCATTGTTCACCATGATACTTGCGCATTTTTTTGCCGGAGAATCAATGAATAGAAATAAAGGGATCGCATTTTTTCTGGGACTCGCCGGAATAATCGCCATGATGAGACCATGGGATGTGCAGGCGGGAAACAGCATAAGCGGCATGACTTTTTCTGTACTTGCGGCAGCATTTTTCGGCATATATACAGTCATGGGCAAAAATAGTGTTGTAAGACTGGGGGCCATCGTCCAGACCTGCATAAGCTTTATTATGGGCTCTTTGGTTTTGCTGATAATTATGATAATAATGGGAAGGCCTGTTATCGCCGGCATATCCGATGATCTGTTGCTCCTTTTATATGTCAGCATTTTTATAACGGGGCTGGGATATCTGGCATATTTTATTGCCATAAGGTATTCGGATGCCACAACAGGATCTGTAACTTTTTTCATAAAACCCATGATCGCCCCCATAATCGCGGCTTTAGTTCTGGGGGATATAATTTTGTCAAGCACATATGCCGGGATAGGGCTGATACTCATGGCTTCTCTCATAAACATAAATGAAAACAGGAAATTACGCTGAAAGGAAAGGCATAAATGATCATGGACATAAAAACAATTGAAGAAAAAATAAAAAACAGGAAATCGGGATTCGTGGGTCAGCACACATCTTTTGGTGTTATGGTGCTTCTTGTGGATACAAAAAAAGGGCCTTCTCTTTTGTATGAAGTCAGAGCTAAGACATTATCAAGACAACCGGGAGAAATATGTTTCCCCGGAGGGCAAAGAGAAGAAGGAGAGACCATGGAGCAGTGTGCTGTCAGGGAAACATGCGAGGAACTCGGACTTGAACCTGCCATGATAAGGGTGGCAGGGAAACTGGATACTTTGCATGCCCATGCGAATTTCTCTCTTTACTGCTATCTGGGAATAACAGGACATGAAAATATAAGCTCTGCGAAAATCAATCATGAAGAAGTAGATGAGATATTCACAGTTCCTCTTGATTTTCTCCTTGATACAAAGCCGGAGACACACTATATGCAGGTGAGGCCCTATCCGGAAGAAGACTTCCCCTATGACAAGATAGACTTTGCAAGGGGATACAAGTGGAGAACAGGGACACTGGAGGTGCCCATATACACTTATGAAGACAAGGTCATATGGGGAATGACTGCAAGAATAACAGAAAGTTTCATAGGAATAATCAAAGGAGAAGAGTGATGAAATATAGTATGGCTCTTTGCCAGATAAAAGGGTCTTTTCAAAAAGAAAAAAGCATAGAAAAAGCGGACATATTTATAAAAGAAGCTTCAGAAAAAGCAGAAGTCGTTGCACTGCCTGAGATGTGGAACTGTCCCTACGGAAATAAGTATTTCAAAGAATATGCAGAAGAAGAAAACGGCAGAACTGTTTTATTCATGTCAAAGGCGGCGGCGCAAAACGGGATTTATCTTATCGGAGGGACCATACCTGAAGCCGAAGACGGAAAAATATATAATACTTCATTTTGTTTTGACAAACGTGGTGACTTGATAGCCAAGCACAGAAAGATACATCTCTTTGATGTGGATATAGAAGGGGGTATAAGATTTATGGAATCGGATACCCTGACTGCGGGAGATTCTGTAACGGTCATGGAAACAGAGTATGGAGGGATAGGAATAGCTGTCTGCTACGATGTCCGTTTTCCGGAGCTCTTTATTGATATGGCAAAAAAAGGAGCAAAAGCAGTGGTACTTCCTGCGGCATTCAGCAAAAAGACCGGGGAGGCCCACTGGGACATTACAATGAAAGCCAGAGCTGTAGACAGTCAGATATATATGGCGGCTGTGTCTCCGGCACGGGATGAAAAAGGTCCTTATATTTGTTACGGGCACTCAAAGATAATAGATCCCTGGGGAAAAGAAATAGCAGCGGCAAAGATAAAAGAAGCTGTGATCACCGCGGAAATAGACACGGAGTATGCAGATGATATCAGGAGGCAGCTACCTTTACTTAAACACAGGAAAGAGGAATTATACTGATGGCTTTTTTGCCTGCTACAAAAAAAGAAATAAAAAAACTCGGCTGGGGACAGGTGGATTTTGTTCTGGTCACCGGTGATGCTTATGTGGATCATCCCTCTTTCGGCACAGCCCTTATCGGGAGACTCCTTGAGCGATACGGATATAAAGTCGCGGTGCTGCCTCAACCGGAATGGAAAACAGCAGAGGATTTCAAAAAATTCGGAAGACCGAGGCTGGGATTCCTCATAAATTCCGGAACGATCGATTCTATGGTGGCTCATTTTTCTGTGTTCAAGAAAAGGAGAAAAAAGGATAACTGCACACCGGATGGTGAACCCGGCAAAAGACCGGATAGAGCACTTATAGTATACAGCAACAGGGCAAGAGAAGCCTATAAGGGAGTCCCTGTCATAATAGGGGGGCTTGAAGCCAGTTTGAGAAGGCTGGGGCATTATGATTACTGGGATGATTCTGTGAGAAGATCTGTGCTTCTGGACAGCAAAGCGGACATTCTTATTTACGGTATGGGAGAAAGGGCCGTGCTGGAGATCGCCGAAGCCCTGGATTCAGGCATCAACGTTCGTGACATAACCTGGATAAAGGGAACTTGCGTAAGAACAAAGGAGGGCCCTTCAGATGAAGATACATTGATCCTACCTTCTTATGAAGAAATAAAAAATCACAGGGACAAATACTGCAAAAGTTTTGTTATGCAGTATAGAAACAATGACAGCATATCAGGCAAACGCCTGGCGGAAAAATACGACGAGAAAACGTGGATACTTCAGAATCCCCCTGCAGCCGTCCTTGAAAGGGAAGAACTGGATGATATTTATGATATGCATTTTGAGAGGCAGGCACATCCCATATATGAGGGTAAAGAAATACCTGCATTGGGAGAAATAAAATTCAGCATAACTTCCAACAGAGGCTGTTTCGGAGGATGCAGCTTTTGTGCATTGACTTTTCATCAGGGCAGACAGGTAAGGAGCCGCAGCGAAGGATCCCTTTTAAGAGAAGCAGTACTATTATCTGAAAGAAAAGATTTCAAGGGATATATCCATGATGTGGGAGGGCCTACGGCAAATTTCAGAAACGAATCATGTGAAAAGCAAAGAAAGCACGGTATGTGTATGGAAAAAGAATGTCTTTTCCCCGAGATTTGTCCCAGCCTCAAGGTGGATCATAAAGAATACAAAGAGCTTCTAAAAAAGATGAGATCCATCAAAAAAATAAAAAAAGTTTTCATAAGATCCGGAATAAGGTATGATTATGTTATGGCAGACAAGGATAAAAGCTTTCTTAAAGAAATTTGTCTGCATCATATAAGCGGCACCCTGAAAGTTGCACCGGAACATATTTCGCCCGGAGTACTTAGTTATATGAGAAAGCCTTCTGTAGAGGTCTTTGAAAAATTCGCGGCCGAGTATAGGGATATAAACAAAAAACTGGGGAAAAAACAATATCTGATACCGTATTTTATTTCATCACATCCCGGATGCGATCTGAATGATGCTGTTACCCTTGCCCGGTATCTCAAAAGAACAGGGTTCGTTCCTGATCAGGTCCAGGATTTTTATCCGTCTCCCGGGACCCTTTCGACCTGCATGTACTATACCGAAAAAGATCCTTTTACCATGAGAAAAATATATGTGGCAAAAAGTATAAAAGAAAAAAAGCTTCAGCGGGCGCTGCTTCACTTCAACAAAAAAGAGAACAGAGCTCTTGTAAAGGAAGCCCTTGATATGACAGGGAGGAAGATATGAGTTTGTTAAGCGGGCTGCCGGGTATCGTAGAAGCAGCAAAAAAGGAATATGAAGAGACAAAGAGCGGAGATTTCAGAACAACAAGCAAAAAAGGCAACTCTCTTTCAAACCTGATAGTTCAGGGAGAGAATCTCAGCTTCATGAAGTATTTGGCTGAAAAGAGAGGGCTTGCAGGAGGCATAAAACTGATATATGTGGATCCGCCCTTTTTCTCCGGGACCAATTATCAGGCCAGGATAAAAACCCAGTCACCCTTGACAGGAGAAGTGCCGGCATTCAAGATAGTGGCCTATGAAGACAAGTGGGCTCAGGGAATGGATGAATATTTAAAGATGCTGGCATCAAGGCTTTTTATGATGAAGGATCTTTTGTCAGAAGACGGATGTTTATGGATGCACCTTGACTGGCATGTGGTACATTACGTAAAAATAATAATGGATGAGATCTTTGGCGAAAAAAACTTCATTAATGAAATCATCTGGCATTACAAATCCGGAGGAACCAGCAAAAATCATTTTTCGCGCAAACATGACACACTGCTGTTTTACGGCAAAGGAACAAAAACGCCTCTTGATATACCGAAAGAAAAGTCATATAACAGAGAACGCAAGCCCTACAGATTCAAAGGAGTAAAAGAATACAGGGATGAACTCGGCTGGTATACAATGGTCAATATGAAAGATGTCTGGCATATAGACATGGTTGGCCGCACATCAAATGAAAGGACAGGGTATGCCACCCAGAAGCCAGAAGCACTGCTTGAAAGGATAATCGGAAGCTGTACAAAAGAGGGAGAAATATGTGCTGATTTTTTCTGTGGAGCGGGTACAGCTGCAGCAGCTGCACAAAAGCTCGGAAGAAGATGGATAGCATGTGACGGCGGAGATATGGCCGTATCCTTTGCAGAAAAAAGACTGGCAAAGGCCGGGGCTTCTTTTGAGATAATGAAAGACGCCCTAAAAGAGAGAAAAACCGAGGGTAAAATAGATATAAAAATTGAAATCATCAACACATCTTTTGAGGGGAAAAAACTGATAAGAACGGAAATAACAAATTACAGACCCGATATAAAAAATCTTCCCCTGGAAAAAGAAGGCAGAAAAATCATTAAAGAACTATCAGAGAAAGATTCCCTTTCCCTGATAGACTATTTCAGTATGGATTTTGATTATGACGGAGAAATACACAGATCAGATGTATATTATTTCAAAGACAGAGAAAACGAATGCATATGCTGTGAAAAAATACTTAAAAAATGGGGCAAAATAAGTATAAAAGTAACGGATATATTCGGGAATGTTTTTATGAAGACACTGGATCTGTCTGCCGGTGCCGGAATATCTTAGAAGGTTAGAATGAAAAAGATCAAGCCTATATTCAAAGAATTCTTCAATCAAAACCGTAAAGAGAAGATAAAGCTTTTCTCTATCGACTTTGTTTGTGTGCTTATAGCCTGCGCTTTCGGGGCCTTTGCCACAGTCTCTGTTATGATACCCAACGGACTGACTTCCGGGGGGCTGACGGGAGTAGTAAGAATAATACAGAACTATATAAGCATGGATTTTTCTGTCCTTTATTACATAGGATCATTTATTATTATAGCAGCAGCAGGAATTACAATGGGTTTTACAGAAGTAAAAAAACTTATTCTTATAAGCGTGCTTTATCCTGCTGTCCTGATGTTCTTTGAGTATACGGATTTTCGTCTTCTGGAAGAAAAAGACCTTATACTGGCCGCCATATTCTGCGGAGCGTTTTCGGGGGTCTGCAGCGGTATAGTATTCTGGAGAGGCTACTCATTCAGCGGAACGGATGCCATCGCCAAAATGATAAGAAAAAAACTTCTTCCACAGTTCTCACAAAGCAAGATAATGGTTGCCATTGATGCCATTGTAATAATAATATCCGCTTTTATATTCGGAAGGAACATAGCCCTTTATGCACTTGTGACCCAGGTGATAATATCAAAGACTATAGATGTGATAATATTCGGATTTGAATCAAAGATAATACAGCTTGAAATAATAACCATGAAGGGAGACGAGATAACGGAATATATCGTCA
>JAAYYX010000103.1 GCA_012515135.1 Clostridiales bacterium
AATGCGTCAAGAAAAGTTGCAAGACTGACAAAAAGATTCAACAAAGCACAAAAAGAAGCATAAAACTCATCCGTCCCCACCGGCGCATAAGTTAAATGCGCAAAAAAAGATAACAAAGATAACAAAAAAGACGGAAGTGTCTCCCGTCTTTTTTTATTGTTCTGTTCACCATTTCGGTTCTATTTCACCTTGACTTTGAACTTGGCTGTCCGGCCCTTGTTTTTGGTTTTTACTGTTATTGTGGCTTTGCCTTTTTTTATGCCTTTTACAGTGCCCTTGGATGTTACGGTGGCCACTTTCTTGTTGGATGATTTGAATGTGACCGACTTGGGGTTTGTGTCAGAAGGATTCCAGATGACACCGATCTTGTATTTCTTGCCTCTTTTGATGGTTTTTGATTTCGATTTCAGTTTTATGGACTTGGGATATACGGGCTTGACAAGGCCCTTAACTTTATAAAGCTCTTTTGCCTTTGAACCGCTTCTGTAAAAATCGCTGGCCGCATAAAGGGAATAGCCGTTCATTTTGTATTTGCGCATAAGCTTTATCTGGGTCCTTATGTTGGTCACCCTTTTGCTCCAGCCCTTGTCATCTGAGTAAGTGGCTCCGGAACGATAAAGAGCAAGGCCTATATACATTTTTACACTGTTCTTGCGAAGATCTTTCCATTGTTTGATGGTCCTTGTGAAAAGCGGAGTCTTGCCGGAAGATCCCCAGTTATCGG
Organism: Clostridiales bacterium; assembly: GCA_012515135.1. Taxonomy (GTDB): domain Bacteria; phylum Bacillota; class Clostridia; order Peptostreptococcales; family Anaerovoracaceae; genus UBA1422. The sequence goes on from JAAYYX010000103.1 coordinate 725, forward strand.
TCCAGTAGATCTGAGGGATAATATAATCTATATAACCTGTTTTCGAAAGCCATGTATCGATATCGGCTCCTGCCCCACGGCAGTTACCCAGATTACCCTGGGGGCTTATACCGAACAATGCTCCCGGGCGGGTCTGTTTTACAGTGGTATATACGGCAGTGACCATTTTATTTATGTATGCTTTCTTTTTGGAAGAAGTAATGCTTATTTTATATGCGGTGTCGTTGGTATATCCAACCATCTTGTATTTGCTTCCGTGGTAAAAATAATCATCAAAATGTATTCCGTCCACACCGTAGGACAACACTTCCCTGACCGCCGTCTTTATTCTTTCGGTGGTGGATGTCTGGGCGGGATCATAATAGATCTTGCTGCTCACCCGGTAGGGATTCATCCAGGCATGAACGCTTACCCTCTGTTTTCTGCATTCTTCCACAAAAACTTTCAGTGGGTCGTAACCAAGTTTATCAAAGGCCTTGCGGGAAGTGCTATAATCCCCCGCTCTTGACATGAGAGATTTTGATGCCTTGAATTTATCACTTTTCCATACGGCATCATCAAAAGACCTTACATGAAAATAAACGGTGTTGCAGCCGTGATATTTTATCTTTTTCAGAAATGCGGCCAGATTTGCCCTGTATTTGCTCTCGCTTTTGTCTCTTAGGCCCACCTTGTAATAATCCACATAGGCGAGCCAGACAGCCCGTACCTCGGATGCGGCCTTGGCATCTTCTTTTATGAATGCTTCTGCAGTTATGGCGCCCGTTAGAGCCAGACAAATACAAATCAGTACAGAAAGTATTCTTTTTTTCATGATTTTCCCCTTTTTTATATGTTGGCCTGTCTTTTTATTTTTTTGGTGGTGGTTCTTATGAAGTCTTCTTCTCTGATCATTATATCTCTTATTTTCTTGTAAATGGGTATTTTTTTGTTGACCTCATGTACTTTTTCTTCTATATATTCTCTTATTTTTTCCTTATCATCCGTATCCTTGATGGTCTCTTGGATCACTTCTTCATCCAACACGAGCTGGGCAGAAATTATGGTGTCCCCTGAAGAAGAAACTTCTTCCCCGTAAACAAGGGCGTCTTTGACTTCCGGTATTTCTTTCAGCAGCCCTTCCAGCTCTTCCGGATATATATTTTTGCCGGTTTTGGTCACGATGACATTTTTTTTGCGGCCTGTTATATAGAGCCACCCTTCTTCATCGATGAACCCCAGATCACCCGTATAAAACCAGCCATCTTTTATTACTTCTGCGGTTTTTTCAGGCATATTATAATAACCAAGCATGACATTGTCGCCTTTGTAAAGGATCTCGCCTATACCTTCTTCGTCGGGATCATCGATTTTCAGTTCTCCTCCCGGGATGACCTTGCCTGTGGAGCCGGCTTTTTTATAGATGTTTTCCCATTCCGGTGTACCGGCCACAAGGGGGGCTGTTTCTGTAAGGCCATATCCCTGTACTATCTCTAATCCCAGATCGATAAAACCTCTTAGTGCGGCGGGATCCAGTGCTGCGGCACCGCAGATCACCATTCTGAATCTGCCGCCGAAGCCGGCATATACGGATTTGAATATGGTCCTTCTTTTGTCGATCCCCAGAGTCATAAGAGTTTTATTGACATTTACCGCTGCCTTCAGCTTTTTGTCTTTACCTGTTTTGTTTGCCTGTTTCCATATCTTCTCATGCAGGGCTTCCACAATAAGCGGCACTCCCACAAGAAGGCTGGTTTTTGATTCCTGCATATTCTTTACAACATATTTGAGACCTTCACAGAATGCGATACATCCTCCCTGATAAAGGACTTCCATGATGCCCATTGTACATTCGAAAGTATGGTGTATGGGCAATATGGAAAGAGCTGTATCATCTTCCCTTAAGGATACTATTTTACTTGTGTTTTCTATGACAAAGGCTATGTTTTTCTGGCTGAGCATGACCCCTTTGGGCATATCTGTGGTCCCCGAAGTAAAAAGTATAGCACACATTTCAGAGGGGTCGGGATCTGCCTTGTTAAAACTGATATCTCCTGCATTGATGAGCTTTTTACCTTCTTCAATAAGACCAAGTATATGATTGCTTTGGTTTTTTTCGGATTCATCCTCATAAACGCTTATGAGAAAATGCTTTTCTATGCCGGACTCTTTGAAACTTTCTCTGTATTCTTCTGTAAAAAAAGCGGCTTTGCATCCCGCGGCATTTAGCAGATTCTGTATTTCTTGTCTGCTGAGTTCTTTGTCAAGGGGTACTATGATATTGCCGGTGCATACGCAAGCAAGATATGCTACGACCCACTGATAGCAGTTGGCGCCTATCAACGCTATCTTTTCTCCGGAAAGACCCATTTCAAGAAGGCTGGTACCAAGAGCTTCCGTGTCTTCCTTTAGTCTGTTATAGCTTACCTCATGGTAATCCCCGGCTTTTTCTTTTTTTATAAGAAAGGCGTTTTTATCTCCGAATAGCTCCGCTCCCGATAAAAGCAGTTCCTTAAGGGACGCAAGAGGTCTTTCTTTTGCTGATTTTTCATATTTCATAACATTCTCCCTTATGATATAATACTGCTGTAGCGGATTTGTTTTTACATTATATAACATATCCAGACAGAAAGGAACAAAAAATTGAGTACACACATAAATGCAGCCAACAAAGGAGATATCGCAGAAAGAGTCCTTCTTCCCGGAGATCCCCTAAGGGCCAGGTATATTGCGGAAAAATTTCTGGATTCCCCTGTTTTATACAGTGATATCAGAAATATGTACGGTTATACGGGAAAATACAAGGGCGTACCGGTCTCTGTACAGGGCACCGGCATGGGGATGCCTTCCATGGGTATATATTCATGGGAGCTCATGACTGAATATGGATGCACAAACCTGATACGTATCGGAACAGCAGGATCATTCCATGAAGACATAAAACTGAAGGATCTAGTGATCGCCATGACAGCATCAACGGATTCCAATTATATACATGCCTTCGATGTGCCCGGGAATTTTGCGCCGTGTGGCAGCTGGGAACTTATGAAAAAGGCCTGGGAAGCGGCCAGATCGCTGAATATTGATTTCAGATCCGGCAATGTGGTGACCTGTGATGTATTTTATGAAACAAACAAGGACTGGTGGCAAAAATGGGCCAGAATGGATGTTATGGCCGTGGAAATGGAAACTGCCGCCCTTTATATGAATGCCGCCTTCAATAGGGTCGAAGCTTTGGCCATGGTAACGATAACAGATCATTTCACCACGGGGCAAAAATGCACCGCAGAAGAAAGACTTTATGCTTCTGATGAAATGATAAGGCTTGCCCTGGAAACGGCCGTCAAATAAAAGGTTTTGCATCAGAAAATTGAATCCCATTATATATATAAATAGAGCAGGCAAAATGCCCGCTCTATTTTTTTTGATTATTTTTCTATTCAGTCGACCTTTCGTTTATTTCTGTTTGCCTGCTATCTTTTGGTTTTTGTTTTCTTTGCGGCTGACCAGGCTGAATAGTATTTTGTCGAACCGACTTTCTTGTAAGTCCTTATTTTGACATAATATGTCTTATTGCCTTTAAGCTTACTTATTGTCTTTGATACCTGCGTTGCCTTTGATACTGTTATTTTCTTTGCATTTGAAAACTTGGATGATGTGCTGCAGTATATCTGGTATCCGCTGACCTGGGTCGTCTTTTTCTTCCACTTAACGACTATCTTCTTGGATCTTGGTGTGAGTTTTGCTATGGAAGTTTTTACCGGACTTATTTTGAATGTCTTTGTGGCTGTACCGCTGTATAAGTCTCCCCTGAATGTTACTTTAACACTGTATGTCCCCACATTTTTGCGTCCTGCAGAGTAGGTCAAAGCATAGTTTTCAGGATCAATGGTGTTCCCCTTTGTATCCTTTACTGTAACAGCCGGTGTTTTGACAGAACCGTCATAAACATAAGCCGTGGCCGAAAGGTTTATGCCGGCGATCTTGGGTATAGCCAGTGCTGTCAGGGTCGTAATGTCTTTTTCCTGTCCGTTGGGATCTGTATAAAGAGTTCCGCACTCAGTGCATCTGTAATGTTCTCTTGTCCCGGCAGCTTGCTGGGTGGCCTTTACTATATCTATTTTCTCTGTCACATGGG
>JAAYYX010000104.1 GCA_012515135.1 Clostridiales bacterium
AAAGGCAATATAACTTATGCAAATAAAAAACTGCTTGAAATAATGGACTCTCCTTCTTACGAAGCCACAAAATCCATCAATTTAATTGAATTTGCACCCCTGAAGAAAGAAGGATTTTCTGACAAACTTGCGGAATGCATGGAAAAGAATCGTGAAATAACATATGAAATGGGATACAAAAGTCTGTGGGGCAAAAAAACCTGGCTAAGGGTGTACTACAACCCTTTTAAAGCAGAAGGAGAAGTAAGCGGCGCGCATATGGTTATTGATGATATAACAGAGAAAAAGAAAGAAGAAGACGTCCTGAAAAACCTGGCCGAAAGGGATGCCCTGACAAAAGCATTTAACCGTCATGCCCTTGAAACAGTGCTTATTGACAGATTGAACGAAGCCGAAGCCAAAAATCTTGTGAGCTGCATCAGTATCGTTGATATAGATGGATTCAAAATGATAAATGATACTTGTGGTCATGAAGTGGGTGACAGCGTACTGAAATACCTTGCTAACAGAGTGAAAAAAGAACTAAGAGAAAATGATCTTCTTATAAGGACCGGAGGAGATGAATTCCTGATTTATTTTCATGATATAAAAAGTCAAGAAAATGCAGAGTATTTCATAAAAAGGATATTCGGTAAAATATCAACTCATTACAGGCTTGGAGATGAACAGGAGGGAAAATGTTTCGCGCTGGAAGTCGGATGCAGCATGGGAACCTCATTATACCCAAGGCATGGGAGGACAGTAAAAGAACTGATGGCAAAAGCAGATGCCGCTCTTTATAAAGTAAAAAACAGCGGCAAATCAAATTATCATATTTTTGATTGATATATCCACTTTGGTTTAAGCTCATCCTGATAGGAGAGCATAAAACATGGTATGATCAGTCTTTCCAAAACCCGTGGGTTATATAGTCTTCAATGAATTTTGATGCAACAGCACCGTCTGATGTGGCGGTGACCACCTGACGCAGAGGCTTTTCTCTGAGATCCCCAACGGCAAAAACTCCGGGTTCGCTGGTTCTTGTGGTTTCATCTGCAACTATATACCCTTCCGGATTCATTTCTATCTTTCCATAAAAAATCTTAGTGTTGGGCATCCTGCCTATGGCCACGAAAACACCGTCACAGTCTATTTCAGAAACTGATCGGTCTTTCAGGTTTTCCAGCCTGACCCCCGTAACTTTATTATCATACAGAACTTCTTTGATCTTTGAATCCCAAATAAAAGTAAGATTTGAAGCGTTTTCCAAAGGAGCCATGTAAGTGGGGGAAGCTTTTAAGGTATCATGCCTGTGGACCAGATAAACTTTTTTGCATATCTTTGAAAGTATGAGTGCATCGGCTGCGGCGGAATTACCGCCTCCTACGATGACTACAGTCTTATCCTTATAGAACATGCCGTCACAGGTGGCGCAGTATGATATGCCGCTGCCCGTAAGTTGTTTTTCGTAAGGGAGGCCCAAATTCCTGGGTGCGGCTCCGGTGGCGATCACTATGGTTTTTGTGTATAGTACATTTCCGTCGGCCAGTCTTATTATCTTTTCAGGACCCTTCATATCCACTTCAGTAACTTCTGCAAAAATTGTTTCTGCACCGAAACGGTCTGCTCCCGATTTCATTTTACCGGCCAGTTCAACTCCGTCAATACCCATGTCAAATCCCGGATAATTGTCTATCATACTGGTGGTGGCCATTTGCCCGCCTGGATAAAGCTTCTCGATTATCAGGGTTTTGAGGTTCGCTCTGGCGCAGTATAAAGCAGCAGAATATCCGCCGGGCCCGCCACCGATTATTATGGTATCGTATTTATTATGATCCATTTTCATACCTCCTTTTATGACAGGGATAGATTTTATTTTTCATATACAAAACATTATACCCTTTTTGAAAAGTATAAAACAGGATAAAAAAAGCGGAACTTGCGGGATAAAATGATTATGGAGCCATAGAGCTCAAATAAAATATCCTCCCATGGTATTTTTGATTGCCATAGGAGGATATCATTTGTTTATTCCAGTCTTATTTTTTCGTTAATCAACGCCCATACTTGTCACCTCCCTGCCATATTCCAAAAGATTTAAGTTCTTAAGAATTTTCAGGATCAGGACTTTCAGGATCGGCACTTTTTTGATCAGGAATGAAATAGTCACGCACCTGCATAAGGATGAACAGCGCAATAATGGTGCCTATAATAACACCTATCAGGCCGCTTACAGTCCCTAAGAAAATGTCATTGAGCACAGAAAAGATCAGCTGTATCCAAATGACATAAAATGCCAGGCGCCAACCCAGATAGGCTTTGTCTTTCAAAGGTTTGATGGCTATTATTTCAAGGACTACTACAATAGCCATACCTATAACACCGAATATTATTGTTCCCCATATTGTCATTGAATGAAAGCCTAAACCAAATCCGGCCAACACTGAAACACCGAAGGAGCCAACGCCCAAAAGGGTTATTATTCCGATAATGTTAAAAACAATGCTTATAATGATCAGGATCCACAAAATATTTGCTATAACACTTTTGCCGTTGTCCGGAATTTGCGGCAGGGTTTTATTGAACTCCGCCAGCTTGTTTTCAAGGAATTTCATTTTTACACCTCTTTTCATTGATTTATAAATACACCCTAAATAATAATTATATATATAACTTTATCAAATCATGGGGGTTTAAGCAAGGCAGAAAGGCAAAATCGTCTTATTACTGTGTAAAAAGTCGGAAGAACCGACAATAGGGATATCAGGCACATAATACATGAAGGTATAAATAAAAATACATGTAATAGGCGAAGAATGCTTTCTCAAA
>JAAYYX010000012.1 GCA_012515135.1 Clostridiales bacterium
GACTGTGAAGTTCTGCTGGAAGGAGATCCTATGAACAAAGTCGAAAAATGTCCGGGCATGATAGAAGCATCTTTTGCAGAGCTTTCGGATATTCTGGAGTGGGACAGATGAGTCTTCCTCTTGATTCATGGTCAAAAACAAAGATAGGACTTCCCGAGGGTCAGACACTTTCCGGAGAAGTCATCCGGGAGTATCAAATAAAAAAAATAAGGGACACGTTTGAAATTGCTGTTGCCAACAGCCCATTTTACAAAGAGATATACGGGGATATCCCCGTACCTGAAAGCCTTGAAGATATGGCAGATATCCCTTTCACAATGCCAAAAGACCTTGCCTTACACGGAGAAGACATGATATGTGTTCCGCAAAAAGAAATCAGCAGGATAGTTACCATGGAGACCAGCGGCACCACAGGGGCTCCCAAAAGAGTGTTTTTTACGGAAGAAGATCAGGAACTTACAATAGATTATTTTCATCACGGGATGCAGAACCTTATAGATGACACAGACAGACTTCTGATACTGATGCCCTATGAGAGGCCGGGATCGGTGGGAGACCTTTTGAAAAAAGGAGTCAAAAGACTTGGTGCCCGGGTTTTCTGTCTTGGTCTCATAGATGATGACCTTTCATATAACACTATTCTTGACGTTATATATAATAAGGGCATAACCTCCATAGTGGGTATCCCGGATCAGGTATACGGACTTATGAAGCATACCGCCTGTTTAAAGATGAAAACAGTTCTTCTTAGCGGTGAATATGTGTCACCTAAAGTTGCATCGGATATTTCAAAGATATGGGGATGCAGGGTATTTGAGCATTATGGGATGCGGGAAATGGGCCTGGGATGTGCAGTGAGCTGTCATGTTCTAAAGGGGTATCATGTGAGAGAAACAGATATATTTATTGAGATAGTAGATACTGAATCAAGAAAACCCGTAAATGACGGAACATGGGGGGAAATCGTTTTTACTACTCTGACAAGAAAGGGCATGCCTTTTATAAGATACAGAACAGGTGATGAAGGGCGCTTGCTAAAGGAGCCCTGTCCCTGCGGGAGCGTTTTGAAGAGACTGGATAGAGTAAGAAAAAGGAGAAACAAATGAGCAATAAGGTTATATATTTTGCCAGAGACCTGCTGGAAAAAGGTGAAGATTTTGTTATAGCAAGAGTGGCAGAAACCAAGGGATCAACTCCGCGAAAAAGCGGAGCGCTGATGCTGATGCGTTCTGACGGTACTTTTAGCGGAACAGTAGGCGGAGGCAGGATAGAAGCCGAGACCGAAAAACTCTGCAGGGAAACGATCAAGACCAAAGAAAAAAGAAGAACATATCATTTCAAGCTCAATACAACGGAAGAGGATGCTCTTGATATGGGCTGTGGAGGAGATGCAGATATAACGATAGAATATATAGATGCAGGAGATCCGGGCAGATTTCTTGAAGAGTTCAGAATAAACGACACAGCATATATTTTTGGAGCCGGCCATGTGGGACTCGCCCTGGAACCGGTACTTCGTCATATAAATTTTTCTACGGTAGTGATAGATGACAGAAAGGAATATTCAAACAGAGAAAGATTTCCTGAAGCAACGGATGTCAGAACTATAAAGTCTTTTGAACATTCATTTGATGATATAGCCTGTGACGTAAACAGTTATATAATCATAGTGACCAGGGGGCATATGGGAGATTATGATGTGCTGCGCCATGCATTGAAACAGGAAAGAGCATATATAGGAATGATAGGCAGTCGCAAAAAAAATCAAATCATCAGAGACATGCTCAAAGAAAAAGACGGATTTACTGATGCAGAGATAGATCAAGTATATGCACCCATAGGAGAGAACATATATGCTGAAACTCCCGAAGAAATAGCTGTCAGCATAGCGGCGGAACTGATAAGAGTAAGAACCGGCCACGGCAGCAGATAAATTCCCGGAAATAATCAAAAAGAATTTTTATCATCATCAGAGAATCATGCATAAAAAGAGGAAAAGGCGAAAGAATAAAATGATAAACAAAAGAAAAGTAGGAGCAGTGATACTTGCGGCGGGATATTCTTCCAGAATGGAAAAATTCAAACCACTGATGCTCATAGGAGAAAAAACCGCAGCGGAAAGAGTCATTGACAGTGCCCGTTTGGCATGTGTCGATGATATTGTTTTAGTTACCGGATATGATAGAGAAAAGCTGATACCGGTAATCAAAAAAAGCGGCATAAAGGAGGCATATAATCCCAACTTTGATAAAGGCATGTTCACATCCATAAAAGCGGGCATAGAAGCATTAAGAGATGAACTTGACGGTTTTTTTATTATTCCTGTGGACTGTCCGCTGGTGATGAAAGAAACTTTTGAAATGCTGGTTTCTGAAAGCCCCGAATTTTTCACAGTTCCCACTTACATGGGTAAAAAAGGTCATCCCCTCTATGTACCAATGATATACAAAGAAGAAATAATCAAAAGCGAAAGCAAAAATGGTCTTAAAGCCATAGTGGATATTTACGGAGACAAACTTATACTGAAGGATGCCGGCAGCGAAAGCGTGGTCATTGACATGGATACGAATGCGGATTACAGGGATCTGCTTGAATACTACAGAGAAGGATGCAGAGAGACAGACCTTGACGAACTGGCTGACGGCAGGAGATTCATTTTTGTAAGGCATGGAAAAACCGAACAGCATAAAGAAAAAATATTCCTGGGACAGACGGATATACCAATGAGCCAGAAGGGGGCAGAGCAGGTCGAGATCGCTGCTTTTGAGATCAGCAGACTCAAACCAATGACAAGCCATGTTTATTCAAGTGACCTGAAAAGAGCTGCAGAAACAGCAGAGATCATATGCGGGATGACAGCGATCAGTGCGGTGATATATGAAAAAGATTTTCGCGAAATGTCCCTGGGCGAGTGGGACGGGAAATTCATAAGTTCTATAAAAGAAAGGTATCCCAAGGAGTATGAAAAACGGGGCAAGGATATTTTCAGATATAAATTCGATCATACCGCAGAAAACTTTTTTGACCTTCAGTACAGAGTAATAAAAAGGCTAAAGAAAATACTTGAGCAGGATCACAGGAAAGATATAGTAATAACGGCTCACAGCGGTGTTATACGTGTTATTGAAAACAATCTGAAGGGTCTGGATGTAAGCGATGAATGGGAGGCGCTTGAAAACGGCGGGGTGAGAGTAATAGAAATGCCGGAAAGAAAAAGCCCCTTATAAAGTTTTCAGGTATTCCTTAAGAAGCCCGGTAAGAAATCTTTTCTTATACTTTATCTTTGCTATTTTACTGATTTTACTCACCCATGAGTAATTGAACACGGCACCGATGGATCCGATGATGGTGATTCCCTGGATAAATTTCGCCACAAGGAGGGAAGTGGCCAGCAGATTGGAAGTGTTCCTTATATCTTCTTCTGTAAGAACATCCTCAGGTATTTCTCCGCAGTCGATTTTCTCTCCGAGAAGGTCGCATTCATGAGATGCTATTATCTTTCCCGCTTCTTTTGAAGCGGCAATTTTTATTATTGAGAGGATATATGCTCTTTCGGCATCCGAGTCATAATCGAAACCATAGCTTATTGCTATTTCGTATATTGATTTGAAAATGACACCCAAAAATACGGGGATGTCCGGAAGGCCTATGCCGAAAACTCCAAGAGCAGCACCTTCAACCGTTGAAATACTTTTGTTGCCAATCGATTTATTTCCGGCGGCAACGTCGAAATTTTTGAGAGTTTCTTTGTTTATGCCCATCTGAAGTTCATATCTGTTCAAAGCCAGCTGAGCCTTGATCTGATCAAAGTTGCCGGTTTTTTCAATAAGGCCGGTTCCTTTTTCAAATATGAAGAAGAAGCCTTTTTCAAAGGCTGTTTCCAGGGCGGTCAAAACTTTTTCGGGTATTTTTTTTCTTATGCCGGAAAAAACATCCACATTCATTTTGCTGTCAGCCCGGTATGAGAGATATTTTTTTTCTTTTTTTTCTGCCATGGCTATCTGACGACGCAGAAGTCTTTTTTCACTTGCTTTCATACTGTTTTACCAGACGTATCCTTTCTCCGACAGAGGATAATCTTATGGTATCTTTGCCGATCTCAGTGAATTTTTGTGGAGAAATGTTTGCTGTTATGAGTCCGCCCAGTTCATCTGCCCCGTATCTAAAAAGAACATGAGCCATGGGAGTGCTGGGGCCAAGAACGACGCTGCGGGCATTTCTGCTGATTTCAAGAAGACGAAACAGAGTTTTATTTATAAAGGCTGAGCCTGTTATGAAAACAAAATCCTGATCGGGTAGTATATATTCACAGGCCGTATCAGGCAGATCGTCTTTTGCGGGCTTCCTTTCAAGAACAACTAAATTTTCTGCACTTTTCAGGACTCTTTCCAGAGCTGTAAAATGACCGATAACAGCAACTTTTTTGCCGGCAACGGCACGGGAATAATCGTCGAAGGTATTGCCGGTATGTGTAATGATTCCTGTATTTTTTTTTGTCTCTGACGCCCCTGTGCCGAAATTTTTGCGTATTTGTTCGGGGCTGTTGATAAAAGCATTAAGGGCAGCAGTTCCTACGCTGGCCAGAGGGAAATCCCATGACCGGCAAAGAGAAGCCACGTCCTTAAGGTTTTGACCGATAAATCTGTTTTTTTCAGGTAAAGGACTATTTTGTTCGTTTACCGTAACAGCTATGCCGCACAGGGTCCCCGCCTGGACAATGGTCCAAACCGGACCGCTGTGGACATGGGTGACTATTATATCGTCCGGCAGGGATCCTATTAAAGTGTCATAAGCTTTCCACATATAAATTCCTCTATATCTCTTTTTGAGCTTTCATCAAAGGGTATGATGCGGGCATCAAAACGCCTGATAAGATCTTTTCTCAGCTGCGCATTAAGATCCGCTACTATACCGGGATATCCCGCCTCCCTACTCATGAATTTTGCTTTTTCATTTAGTTTGATGACTCCTATGCAGGGAATATCTCCCCCGAGAACATTATAAAGCTCATCTCTGAAAGCAGGCACCAGAAGTTCCGAACCCCCTATCTCATCCAGCAGTATCAGATTTTTTTTGCGGGCTTCTTTAAGGAGTTTGACACCGCACTTTTCAAACACTTCCATATCTTTTTGTGCGCCTTTATCGCTGCGTATGGCAAAAATGTGTTCCAGATACGGAGAATAAGAAGCTTCCACATCCAGGATCCCGGCATCTGTTATGCGGTAAGCAAAAGCCTCACCATTTTCGTCAATAAGGCGCTGGCTGCAGAATCCTCCTATATTATCCCGATAAGGTCTGAGGCAGTCCCTCAGCAGGGTGGATTTACCTGTTCTTATCTGACCTTCAAGAAACAAGTGCTTTTTCATGATTTGATTTTAACACAATGACTATATAATTGAAAGAAAACAAAAACGGAAAGAGATGTTGCCGGGACAACATTTGTGTTATCATAGATAACAGAAAGGAAAACCGGTGAAGACTCCGGTAATGGACAAATGGAACCAAAGGAAAGAATAGAAATAATTTCAAGATCACCTCTTTTTGAAGGCTTCTCAAAGGAAGAGTGTACAAAGGCCTATGAAGATCTTAAACCTCAGACAAGAAAGTATTCCCGAAATGAAATAATAGTCGGCGAAGGGGAGAGAATGAATTTCATAGGCATAGTAGTAAGCGGCAAGGTGAGAGGCGAAAAGTTCCATATGGAAGGGGACGTGCATCTTGTCTATATGTATGAAATAGGAGA
>JAAYYX010000105.1 GCA_012515135.1 Clostridiales bacterium
AATTCTCCCAGGGGATATGATCTTTTGCTTTCTTCTGTTAAGGACACTCCGGGCATCTCTGCTTTTCTGATTGCTTCTGCCGCCCCCGAATCAAGATATTTGGCTATTTTTACCAGGCTTTTGTCCTGAGTGATCATTTCTTTTATTTCTTCCGCATCCATATCCGTTATTTCTGCCAGAGTCTTGGCGGCAGCATCCTTGTCCTCCATTGCCGCCGGCCTTGCCCACAGAGAATAACATATGGTACTGACGGCCAGCTCCTTGCCGTTTCTGTCTCTTATTTCGCCTCTTTTTGCTTCTATGGCCTCATCATTGGTCTGCTGGGCTATTGCTTTTTTTGTCAGTTCTTCTCCCTGTACTATCTGTATATATCCGACTTTTATACACACAGCAAGAAGAAGGGCACAAAATAACCCAAATGCAAATATGATCCTTTTTCTGCTCCTTATGGCCGGTGATTTCATTTTTTTCGCCTATCTTTCCGCTTTTCAAATAAAAAAGCCAGACAAACACTTTTTTCCTCATTAAGTTGTCTGACCGCTCATTTTTATTCAGTTTCTGCCGCCGTTCACTGGAAAGCCTGTTTTTTCAGTAGGCTTCCAAAATCATCAGCAGTTTTCTCTTCTCCCGATAAAACAACATACTGTTCACCTTCGGGGTAAACCATGCCAAGCTCCCCTGTGGCTTTTTCTTCTATGGTCCTTATGTTATTGGCACTTTGTATCTTTATTTCCAGAGTTTCGACTTCGCTTTGAAGGGCTGCATTTTGTTCTTTCAGTTGATTGTTGGTAAATGCCACAGAGGCAGCATATGCGGAAGATATTATTATGCCTATGCAAATAAGCCCCGCGACTACCACCAGGAACATAAGCTTCTTCCTGTCAGCCGCCGTTACGCCGCTGCTGTTCTTGGGCCTTTGGGCTGTGGCTCTCGGCTTCATGTCAAATCCGTATTTTGTATAATTTGTCTGTTGTTCATACCATTGTTTTGCTGTTATCATCACTCTTCACCCTTTTTTCCGACACCCTTAGTTTTGCGCTCCTGGACCTGGGGTTCGCTTCTTTTTCCGCTTCATCAGGCACCACAGGTTTTTTTGTTATTTTCACCATGTCCGCTTTCTTTCCGCAAACGCATATGGGAAATTCCGGTGGACATGTACAGGGATCCGCCCTTTTATTTATAATTTCCTTTACTATTCTGTCTTCAAGAGAATGAAAGGTTATTACGCAAAGCCTTCCTTTGTCAGCCAGAACGTCACAGAAGGCATCTACTGCTCTTCCAAGCTGGCTCAGTTCATCGTTTACTTCTATCCTTATTGCCTGAAAAGTTCTCTTTGCAGGATGCGGCCCGCTTCTTCTGGCGGATGCGGGTATAGCTGCTTTTATAACATCCACAAGCTGCTGTGTATCTTCGATTTTTTTCTTTTTTCTTTCATTTACGATGAAGGCTGCTATCCTGGATGCCCATCTTTCTTCACCGTATTTTTTTATTATTTCTGCCAGTTCTTTTTCATCGTATGTGTTTACTACATCGTATGCGGAAAAATCATCATCCTGATCCATTCTCATGTCCAGAGGCGCTTTCTGCATATACGAAAAACCTCTATTTTTGTTATCCAGTTGAAAGGAGGAGACACCCAGATCCAAAACAGCTCCGTCTATGCAGGCAGCGCCTGTTTCTTCCAGTATTTGCTTGATTTCCGAGTAGTTGCTCCGGACATATATTTTTTTGCAGTTATAGTTTTTCAGTCTTTCTTTGCCGGCTTTGATGGCATCCTCATCTCTGTCAATTCCTATGAACAGACCATTGGATCCCAGCCTTTCACATATCTTTTCGGCATGGCCTCCGCCACCCAGGGTCCCGTCTGCATATACACCGTCGTTTTTTATGTTCAGATATTCAATGCTTTCATTGAGCAGCACCGGCATATGACTAAACTTCATATTCTTCATCATCGGGCACACCGGAAACTTTTTCCCATTCCCCTCTGTCCCAGACTTCTATCTTGTCTATACATCCAACGCTGACAACATCTTTGCCAAAGCCTATGAGCCTGAAGAATTTCTGAGGTATAGTTATCCTTCCCTGTCCATCCACCTCAGCTTCTCCGCTGTTGGAGGTATATTTTCTGAGATTGTTTCTTGCTCCTGCTTTGTTTGTCGGCAGAGATCTAAGTTTTTCTATGTGTTCCTGCCACTGGGCTTC
>JAAYYX010000013.1 GCA_012515135.1 Clostridiales bacterium
CAGAGAGGATATGATGCCAACGAATGCCTTACCGTAAAAGCTCAGCTTTTCCCGGCACTGGCATGGATATCCATAATCATTCAGGTCGCTGCAATGATTTTCCTCGTGTTCGAAGACTGGTTAGTATTTGTAGTTGCACTTATCGCCGTATTTGTGCCTATAGCCATATATGGAGTGCAGAAGAAGAGAGGCAAGATCAGGACTGTGGCAGTACTTGGTGCTGATGAAGTCACATTTGACGAGAAATTCCCCAAGAAAGAATGGGGACGCATAGAAGAAGAACAAAAATAAAGAAATAGCAAATTTATCACATAAGGAGAGCATGATTATGCTCTCCTTTTTATGTAAATTATTTGAAAATTCGCTGTAATAGTGTATAATATGAATGTATTAGTTTTCATACATTATTATTTAAAGGAGGTTGAATACATGAGTGATCTTGAACAAAAAAGCACTGCTGCAATGGATACAGACCAGCATGGACTTAAAAAACATGATGTGAAAGTATCCACAGTTGTGTTCATGATCTTTTGTCTCTGTGCCGCAGGTGCATACGGAATAGAAGAAATGATACCTGAATCGGGACCCGGACTTACGCTCATAATGCTCATCGTTCTGCCCTTCATATGGAGTACGCCCCTTGGGCTGGTTGCTTCGGAACTGGGTTCTGCAAGACCCCAGGAGGGCGGATACTATAAATGGGTGCAGGAGGCAATGGGTGAATACTGGGGTTTCCAGGCAGGCTGGTGGAGGACCATATCCATTTATATCGATAACACCCTTTATGTTATACTGGCCGGCGGATATATAGCCGGAACATGGGACATAGGTCCTGTGTGGGAAATGGTTATCAAAATCGCAATGATACTTATATTTACTTACATAAACATACGCGGTGTAAGGGATGTGGGTATAGTCAGCACCATCCTTTCCCTGCTGGTAATCGTGGCATTCTCCATGGTGGCCATATGTGGCTTCTTAAACTGGGAACAGAACCCATTCGAACCTATAACCGGAGACGGGGCATGGGGAACCATGGGATTCTCGGGAGTGGCATTTGCAGACTGGATATACTACATCGGAATGGGCATAGCCCTGGGAATGTGGATGTACGCCGGATATGAATCAATGTCAACTATCGCAGGAGAAGTCAAGAACCCGCAGGTAATCCCCAAGGCAACAATGATAACAGTTCCTTTGATAATGGCCGTATATATACTGCCTACCATGGGTGGTCTTGCCACGCTGACCATGGAGAAAGTAACAGAGGCTCTTGGTGCAAATGCCCCTTCCGCTATTGCGGAAATGGCTGAGTACTGGGAAGTGGGCAAGGAAGGTGTGCAGCCCTGGATGTTCTGGGGAACGGAAGTCGGCACAGTCGGTTATGCGGATGTTGTGACTACCAACTGGGGACCGGCATTCGGATTATTTTTCATAGTAGTGGCCGTACTGGCTCAGTGCTCCATATACAACACCTATATAGCATCCGGCTCAAGAGGATTTTTTGCACTGGCTGATGACTATCTGGCACCGCCCATACTGGTAAAATGCGATAAGAAGCACGGGGTTCCGTATATCGCCGTTTTGACTGTTGCCATAACGAATATCATTCTCTGCCAGTTCGCATTCACCACAGTAGTTGTAGTGGATGTGTTCCTGCTGGTATCTGCATATGTAATGATCTTCATATCAGCACTTATCCTGAGAAAACGTATACCAAGAGAACAAATGCCATTCAGGATACCAGGAGGTTACGGCTTTCTGCTTCTGATATGCATAATGCCCTGTATAATCGCATTTATTGCATTCTTCATCAATGGTACCGACTACTTCATAGGCGGTATGCTGGGTATAGTTTCAGGTCCTGTTCTCTATTACATCTGGAAGAGGATGTATGGCGGCCTGGCCAAAAAAGATCCGGTGAAATACCCGATCAATCCAAAGACAAAACTGGCTGTGGGAGACCTGAAAAGAATGGCATTCAACTTCATTATCCTGGCAGGATTCGGTGCACTCGGTGTTCCCTGGCTGGGATGGTTCGAAGGCGGATGGGGTCCGGATTATTATATAGAAACTTATGGTTCGGGATTCTTTGCAGACTTTGACGGCATGGTGAATGTAATAAAGATAGCAGCCATAGTATTTGCTATAGTTGCAGTGATTCTGTTCCTGCTGGCAATGGCACTGGAACCCAAAAAACAAAAAAGCGCCTGATAAAAACTGAAAATCAATAAAGCAACAAAAGCTGCTCCATAGCGGAGCAGCTTTTGCTGGTCATAATGGCGGTTTTTCCCCGGCTCCGACCCCTTCAAAGCAACAAAGAGCGACTTGAAAAAAACCTTGGCAGGGTGCATAATTGGACTTATGAAGGCAGAAAAAAGAGCAGAAAAAACAAAAAAGCATACAGAGGAACAAAAATCAACTTTAAGAGTTTCTTTGACAACGGCATTCATAACGACCTTTATGGGAAGCGCACTAAATCTGGCTATACCTGATATGGGAGAGTATTTTGATGTAAGTGCCGCATTTCTGGGATGGATCGTTACCGCATATATGCTGGCTGTGGCCACCATGAGCGTCCCATTTGGGAAAATAGCGGATACCACAGGAAGAAGAAGAGTAATGATACTTGGCATACTCTTCTTTACTTTGTTCAATATAATATCTGTTTTTGCACCAAACATGGCAACTGTAATAGTATTGAGGACCGCCCAGGGTGTGGCGGGAGCCATGATATTTGCCACCAATACAGCCATACTTATCAGTGCTTTCCCGGGAAAAGAAAGAGGAAAAGTCCTGGGGAAGATGACTGCAGCCACCTATATAGGCCTTTCGGCAGGACCTTTTATGGGCGGATTTTTGAATCATTATCTGGGATGGCAGTCCATTTTTGCCACTGCCGCCTTAGTGGGCATATTCGCATTTGTTACAGCTGTGAGAAAGCTTCCCGGGGGAGAAAAACTCATTACTGAAGGCAGACATGATTATGCCGGGAGTATACTTTATGTGGCCATGATAATACTTACGATGTACGGCCTTTCTAATATTACTTCCGGAAGATATGCATGGATATGGGTCTTGGCGGGAATGGTGGCGGGCATATTTTTCGTTTTGGTGGAACTCCGGGCAGCAAACCCGGTCATACAGGTAAGGATATTCATAAGTAACATGGTTTATACCCTTTCAAATATAGCGGCACTTTTGAATTACGGAGCCACCTTTGCTATCGGATATCTCATGTCCATATATCTTCAGGTGGTAATGGGATATGATTCCCAGACCGCCGGACTCATACTGGTAACACAGCCTCTTATACAGGCTTTCTTCTCACCGATGGCAGGCAGATGGTCTGACAGAACAGAACCCTACAAACTGGCCAGTGCGGGAATGGGGATATGTGCTCTTTGTCTGTTTTTTTTCTCTTCGGTTTCTTTGGAAACCCCGCTGTGGGCCATAATCTCAGCACTTTGCGTTACAGGATTTGGATTTGCTTTGTTTTCTTCCCCCAATACCAATGCAGTAATGGCATGCATCAAACCAAAGGATTACAGTGTGGCATCTTCCATACTGGCCACCATGAGATCCCTGGGCCATACGTCCAGCATGTCCCTTGTGACAGTGATAGTAGGAGCATATATGGGTACTGCTTCCCTGGCCTCCGCCAGACCGGAACTTCTGATAAAGACCATGCATACGGCATTCATTGTATTTACGGGACTTTGCATAGTAGGTATCCTTATGTCATTAAAAAGGAAAACGGCTTCTGAAAAATAAAAAAAGCCGGCTAAATAGCCAGCTTTCTGATCTTATATTTTCGGTATGGGGAGAACAGGTAACCCAGGCCCCGGTTGTAGAATTTGAATCCCCATATGGCATATCTCATATTTTTATGTGTGCTTTTTTTTGTTTTCTTTCTTTCGGTGCCACCGCAGGTAACATATGCACCTTCTTTTAGGGCCCGTATCAGATCGTTGTTGGATCTTATATCTGCATTGATCTGTGTATAAGCCATCCCCACATATTTATCCTCGTGGGCATCGCTTCCGCCGAAACCGGGCTTCTGATACATATTAGCCATCATCCTTGCCATTTCGTTTGATCTGGCAGATTCGCAGGTATTAAAAGTTTCTATAAAGTCAAACTTCTTTGCGATATTGGGGTCATACTTGAGTTTCTTAAAAAACATGGCACTGGAACTCTTGACTCCGAAAGGATGTGCCGGGCCCAGCATTCCGCCGTAATGACGGACTATTTTCATCAGTCTTCGCAAAGTCATACCGCGCAAAGTAAGAACATGCAGATAGACATCATCAGGCATTACTACCAGAATATGTCCCGCATCTTTTGTATCATATTCAACACCTTTAAGTACGACAAAATCGGAATACTTTGGATCTTTTTTGATATCTTTCTTTATCTCTTCCCAGAAAGAACAACCTCTGTAGGTATCATGATCTGTTATCATCATACCGTCAAAACCCTGGTCGGCCAAAAGTTTTATATATTTTTTCAGCGCTACTTTTGAGTCTATCGAGCCTTCCCTTGTATGGCAGTGCAAATCAAATTTCAAGTATAAGGATCCTCCTTTTGATTTCTGTTTAATACTATATACCCGGTGAAACCATTTTACAACAGGAAATATCAGTAAAAAGCAAGTATTATGGAGATACATATGTTTTATACAAAAAACGCAGAAAAAGTTGTTGACATAAAACAAAGGCGATGCTATTATGACAATAAATCAATATTAAACCTATGACGAGGGAGTAAAGCTGAAAAACGATTTCAAAGCGATTCCGGGCAGGTGCGAGCCGGGAAAATGACAGTCTCAGCAGAATGGGCCTCTGAGGGCGAAGCGAAAAGCATAAAAAAATGCTGATTAGCGGAGACGCGAAGCCGGTGTTACGGGCTTGGGGTGTGACGGCACTCTGCAGAGAGGGCAGATGAATATCTGTCAAACAAGGTGGTACCGCAGGTATATTATGACCTGTCCTTGTACGATAGTACAGGATGGGTTTTTTGTTTGAGACAGTAAGCCTATGTACAGAAAACGATAATTGCAGAGAAGGACCCTTCTATAACTGAAGTGTAAAGAATGCAGAAAAACGGAGGAAAAAATGGAAAACACAAAAGCAAAAAACATTGATTTCAGAACATACCTGAAAAGTTATCCCGACAAAAACGGCTATTTCGGTCAATATGGGGGAGCACATCTACCGCCTGAACTGATAAGACCCTTTGAAGAGGTCACTGAGGCATACAAGACCATATGCCATTCGGCACAGTTCATAAGTGAGCTGCGAAGGATAAGGAAACAGTTCCAGGGAAGACCGACTCCTGTTTATCACTGTAACAGGCTTTCCAAAGAGCTGGGCACCACACAGATATATCTGAAAAGAGAAGATCTTAATCATACGGGAGCTCACAAACTAAACCATTGCATGGGGGAAGGACTCCTGGCCAAATATATGGGAAAGAAAAAACTCATCGCCGAAACCGGCGCGGGACAGCATGGAGTTGCTTTGGCTACGGCTGCGGCTTATTTCGGCCTGGAATGTGAAATACACATGGGAGAAGTGGACATAGTAAAACAGGCTCCCAATGTGGCCAGAATGAAAGTTCTGGGAGCTGAAGTCGTACCCGTGAGCCATGGGCTCAAAACGCTGAAGGAAGCGGTGGATTCTGCTTTTGAAGCATAT
The DNA here is from genome assembly GCA_012515135.1 of Clostridiales bacterium. Classification (GTDB taxonomy): domain Bacteria; phylum Bacillota; class Clostridia; order Peptostreptococcales; family Anaerovoracaceae; genus UBA1422. The sequence goes on from JAAYYX010000013.1 coordinate 5,700, forward strand.
CTGAAAGACTATAAAGATGCTATTTACTGTATAGGCTCAGTTGTAGGGCCCCATCCTTTCCCCATGATGGTAAGGGATTTCCAGATGGTGGTGGGGAATGAAGCCAGAGAGCAGTTCGTGGAAATGACAGGATATCTGCCTGACGCAGTAGTTGCCGCCGTGGGTGGCGGAAGCAATGCCATGGGCATGTTTCCGGCTTTTCTTAATGACCCCGTTGATATTTACGGCGTGGAGCCTTTGGGGAAAGGCGCAAAAATGGGAGATCATGCCGCTTCCCTTACTTACGGGACAAAAGGGGTCATGCACGGATTTGAAAGTATAATGCTGAAAGACGAAAAAGGAGAACCGGCACCGGTATACTCTGTTGCCAGTGGTCTTGATTACCCTTCCACCGGACCGGAACACGCATTTCTCAGAGAAACCGGCAGAGTCAACTATGATGTGATCGATGATGAAGAAGCAATAGATGCTTTTTTCAAGCTATCAAAAACGGAAGGTATAATACCTGCCCTTGAAAGCTCCCATGCGCTTGCCTATGCCATGAAACTTGCCCAAAAGGAAGATAATCCGGGATTCGTGCTTGTCAATCTTTCGGGAAGAGGAGACAAGGACATGGACTATGTTCTGGAGCATTACGGCGACAGGCTTTAAGGATTTTTACTGATGACAGGACACCATTTTCAATGTATAATCAAAATGGTGTTCTTTTATTTTTGGGAAGTATCTTTTTGTCGGAAGGGAGAGAAAAGATGCAGGGGATAATATATACCATCGAGAGCATACCCTGGACTTATATCACACTTTCATTATATGCGATAAATATTATAATAGCATTAACTATTATTTTTCTTGAGCGTAAAAACCCGGCAGCTACACTGGCATGGATCATGATACTTTTCCTTTTGCCGGGCATAGGAATACTTTTTTATTTTTTTCTTTCTCAGAATATCGCCAGAAAAAAGATTTTCAGACTGACAAAGGATGAAGAAAGACTGCTCACAAGTTCTCTGGAAAAACAGACAAGAGCCATAGAAACGGGAACATACGAATTTACCACATATGAGGCTGATCTGTGGAAGGATCTGATAAGATTGAATCAGATATACGGTCGTGCATATTACACCCAGGACAACAACGTTGAGGTAATAACAGACGGCAAAGAAAAGATGAATCAGCTGCTTTGGGATATCGAGAATGCCAAAGAAA
>JAAYYX010000106.1 GCA_012515135.1 Clostridiales bacterium
AGTCCTATAAGATCTCCCAGTGCCAGGGGCCCCATGGGATGGTTGGCGCCGAGTTTCATGGCATTGTCTATGCCCTCCGCATCTGCAATTCCTTCTGCCAGTATTCCCACTGCTTCATTTATCATGGGTATAAGTATCCTGTTTACCACGAATCCCGGAGCTTCTGCAACTTCAACAGGTGTTTTCTTTATTGATTCTGTAAGCTTAAGGATCACATCCTTGGTTTCTTCAGATGTTGCAAGTCCCTTTATTATTTCAACCAGTTTCATAACAGGAACAGGGTTGAAGAAATGCATACCTATAACTTTATCCGGCCTTTTGGTGGCTGCTGCGATTTCGGTGATGGAAAGGGAAGATGTATTGGTGGCTATTATGGTGTCCGGCTTGCAGAGCTCATCCAGTTCCGCAAACAGGGCTTTTTTTGCTTCCATATTTTCTGTAGCAGCTTCGATTATAAGATCTGCATCCTTAACGATACTTATATCTGTTGATCCGCTTATCCTGCCAAGTATCTCTTCTTTGTCCTTTTCCGTGATCTTTTCCTTTGCTACCATTTTTTCGAGGTTCTTCTTTACTTTGGCCATTCCCCCGTCAACGGAGGTCTGTCTTCTTGCTCTTAAAACCACCTCATAGCCGTTTTGAGCCATTACCTGTATGATCCCGGCTCCCATGGTACCTGTGCCTAATACTCCGATTTTTTTCATTTAAATATCCTCCTTAACGATATGCAGTTGATATTGTTAAAAAATTAACCACTTTTTGTTAATATTATAACATTCTTGTTTTTTTTGTAAATAGCCATCTGTCTTTTTGAATATGTTCATTTTTTCTGATAATTTCTCTAAAGTTCCAGTATTTCCCTGCGGGCTTCTTCTTTATATCTCTCTACTCCCGGCTGGTCAAAGGGGTCCACCCCGTTTATATATGAAGAGATCGCACAGGAAAGTTCAAAGAAATATATCATCTGCCCCATATAATAGGCGTCCGTTTCAGGCATTTCTATTATTATCATGGGTACGCCGGCTTTTTCATGGGCTTTGATCACCCCTTTGGCAACGCATTGGTTTATTTCGTTGAGGGTTTTCCCTGCCAGAGGGTGTCCTGCGGAATCGGGTATAACTATATCTTTTTTATTATATCCTGTCATTATCATTGTTTCAAAAAACACAGGTGTCCCTTCCTGAAGGAACTGTCCCAAAGAATGAAGATCTCTGGTGAAGCTCAGGCTGGCAGGGAAAAGGCCTTTGTCTTCTTTTCCTTCACTTTCTCCGAAAAGCTGTTTGAGCCATTCGCCGAAATATTCCATTGCCGGCTCAAAAAATTCAAATATCTCTATTTTTTTGCCCTTCTTCATCAGCGCATTTCTTGCTGCTGCATAATTTGTGGCATCCAGATCCCAAGCGGGATCCTTTGCCATAATTTCTGCTCCCTTAAGAAGACTCTTTATATCCACTCCCGCAACGGCTGCCGGCAACAGTCCCACGGTACTTAGAACCGAATATCGCCCTCCTATGTCGGCCGGCACTATAAAGCTTTCGTATCCTTCTTTATGCACTTCTCTTCGAAGCTGTCCTTTTTTTTCATCTGTTATGGCATATATCCTGCCGGAGGCTTTTTTGCCGTATTTTTCTTTCATTATTTCTTTGAGCACACTAAATGCCGCCAGGGGCTCTGTGGTGCTTCCGGATTTTGATATGACACATATACAAGTTTCTTTTTTTCTTACTTCATCTACTATGGTGCTGTGATATGCTCCGCTCAGATTGTTGCCCGCAAAAATAACCTGCGGCAGACCCGGCTGTTCTTCCACCAGAGAATCGATCAAAGCCTTGGCTCCAAGAAAGGAGCCGCCTATGCCTATTACTACAAAAAGCCGGCACTTTGCCTGTATCTCCGCCGCCGTCATAAGTATCTCTTCCAGCGCTTCGGAATTTTTTTCGAGGGGAAGCCTGACCCATCCGGTAAAATCTTTTTTGCCGGACCAAAGCATGTCCATGGCATCTTCGGCGGCTTCATCAAAGGCTTTTACCTCAGCAAGGGAAACTCCTGATTTTTTTATGTCTATTTTTATATCCATTTTTACTTCTCCTGCCGGTACATATTTTTAACCGTAATACAGGTTCGTTGTCACATACTCGGGATCACAGGTCGTGTCAACACCCAGTGATTTTAAAGTCTGCTCGTCGCGATCACTTAAAATGGCGCTGCAGTGTGCCCGACATCCGCTCAGTTCTTTCAGTTTTGATGCTGCCACCTCCGCAGAAGGGTTGTTGGCTGCTGATACTGTAAGGGCACTTAATATCTCTTCTGCATTAAGGCTTGATCTCTCCTGCCTTAATATATTCACTTTCAGTTCCTGTATCCCCGTAAGCACGTGGGGAGAAAGCAGATGTATCTCGTCTGCCAACCCGGAAAGCACTTTTATACTGTTTAATATTGCTGCGGCAGCGGCCACCATCCTTCTTGAGCTTCTGCCCGTTACTATCCTTCCTCCCGGAAGTTCAAGGGCCATGACCACCACATTCTCGTATTTCGGATCTTCGTTTCTCTTTCTCTCTGCATATTCCCTGGCCGGTCTCACAACTTTTCTGTCTTCTATTTTAAGCTCCATTTCATCCATCAGAAGTTTGGATCTTTTTACTGCATCTTCATTTATTTTGCCCTTTTTGTAGTCGCACTGAGCTATCAGGAATCTCCTGATTATCTCCTGTCTTGAGGCTTCTTTGCATATTTCATCATTTATAATGCTGAATCCCGCCCTGTTTACGCCCATATCAGTGGGTGATCTGTATTCTGATTCTTCACCGGTTATCTTTTCTATGATCCTCTTGACAACAGG
>JAAYYX010000107.1 GCA_012515135.1 Clostridiales bacterium
CACATGTTAGTACTATGCTTCCAATAATCGAGTATATACTCCCCCAGCTACTGTCACTTGGGAAAATTGTCATAGCCGAGACGATGATAAAAATCCCAAAACCATTCAGGATCCAAGCAACATTTCTCCGCATGTTCTTTTTATATGTCTTTTTTTCAGAGTCTGTATATTCTGCTACCTTAACTAATGTGTCTTTGATTTCCTGATCCATTGTCTCGCCTTTCCTTTCGCCATCAATGATCTCTTTAATATCAAGATGGTAAAATCCAGCAAGCTCGAAAAGCAAACTCAAATCCGGCATATTGACTCCTGTCTCCCATCTGGATACAGTACGCCCGGATAAATTAAACTGCTCAGCAAGCTGCTCTTGTGTTAATTCTTTTTCTTTACGAAGTGTTTTTAGAAACGCCCCGATTTTTTTCTGGTCCATTTTGCCTCCTTTCTAGGGTTTATGCTACAGAAGTCAATACGGGAAAAACACGACATAAAGCGAGAAAATGTCGGTTTTTATCTATTAGACACGTTGTGTCTATCACTCCATCATACAAACTCTTAATTTCAAATCTCATTTGCCTTCTAACGCCACCAACTAAATTCTTTCTGCTTAAAGAAAAGTCTTAAGATTTTGTTTCTATAAGCAAAACTTATTTTATAAAAACAAGTTCCGGATCAGTTGTTATCACTGTTCATTTTTCCAGTGAAAACTATAATTGCAATGACCATTACAACAACAGCATATCCTATTACCCAAAATAGATGGGGCCATATGGCGGCATATTCACCTGAGATCGCAGCACGTCCTGCGTCAACAGCATGTACAAAAGGCAGTAGCTCCGCAACAGATCTAAAAGTTCCTCCGACAAGATCCAGATCAAACCAGGTCCCGGAAAGCCATGCGGATAAATTTGTCAATAATGCTCCACAAATGCCGCCCACCTGCCTATCGGTAAATACACTGCCGCAAAGTAAACCAATGCCAATAAATAAAACCATCGCAGGGATCAATACAATAATGGCCAGCATAATATTTATATCAATGGTCAGTCCCAGAAAAAAGGCAACAGAAAAACAAACTCCCACCTGTAACGCAGCCATTGGCAATAACGGGATAGTATACCCGAATATAAAATTGCCGGGTGTAAGGGGAGATGTGAATAAACGCAGCATCAATGAACTGGTTCTGTCTTTTGCGATCAGCATCCCGGAAAAAAGTGAAATAAATGACAGTCCGAAAACTGCGATCCCGGGAGTCAACTGATCAATTACAAATATCTCTGCCGGTATATTTGATTGGATCGCCGTTAAAAGTAGCAGTAAAACAACCGGGAACCCAAGACCAAAGGTCAGATTCAACTTGTCCCTCAAAATCTCTTTGCTGTTTCGTGTAGCAAGTGCCATTGTCTTCATATAATAGCATCTCCTTCTCCTGAGATCGTAATGAAAGCATCTTCAAATGTTTTGGCGCAGGTCTTTTTCATGAGTTCTTCAGCTGTTCCGGTTTCCTTTAATTCTCCCTTTACTATTATTCCTATACGATCTGATAAATGGACTGCCTCTTCCAAATAATGAGTGGTCAGGATGATCGTAACTTTTCCTTTCATTTTTTTGATAACGTTCCAGAGTTCTCTTCTTGCAATAACATCAAGTCCAAGAGTAGGCTCATCCAGAAATAATAGTTGTGGTTCAGATATCAATGCCATTGCAATACTAAGACGCCTCTGCCATCCTCCGGACAATATCCCGGCTCTGTCTTTTGCTATTTCTTCTAGACCAAAGGATGATATTATTTGATTTGCCTTTTCCCTGGCACTCTTTTTGTCATTGCCATGTATACCTGCAATAAATTCAAGATTCTCTCTAACCGTCAAATTTGGAGCTATCGCGGTTTCCTGAGGCGAAACGTTTATCATTTCTTTTACCTCGAAGGATTCTGAGATAATGCTTTTTCCGAATACTGTTGCATCTCCTTTTGTTGGTTTGATAAGGCATGAAAGCATTTTTATTGCTGTAGTTTTACCGGCGCCGTTGACCCCGAGCAAAGCAAACAATTCTCCCCGGTCAACAAGTAAATCAAGAGAATTCACTGCAACCTTTTCTTTGTATTTTTTCGTAAGATTTTCTGTTTGTATGGCTATCATTTCTTGTCCTCTTCATCTTCTTTTTTTTGCTGCTTTATTCCTTTGGCAAAAACCATACTATCCTCTTCGCTATGTTCAGGATAGATCTCTTTGCCTCGTCCACTTAATATCTCATCAGCGATCTTGTTGAAAAATGACATTCTTTCAATTGCGATACCCTTTTGGGAATCTGCCAGAATCATCAGTGTGTCACCGGAATTGATTTCAAACATTTCACGGATTTCTTTCGGGATAACGATTTGCCCTTTCGGCCCAACTTTGACTGAACCCATATATTTGCCTTCTTTTTCCATTTTCTTTTTCATAACATAGTCTCCGTTTTATCTGGTTTTTATACAAGTATAATAAGTTATACTTATTATACTTGTGCGATTTACTTTTGTCAAGGATATCTCAGGGATTTTTTAGTATGCCGGCTTCTGCCGTGAACATGAGATGGATCATTCGCGCTTTGTTTATGGTATTTTATATTTTTTAACTTTTTTGTTGTTAAAAAAGAGATGCAATTTCCTTGCATCCCTTGTCTGGGTTTGGGGCTTATAACCGTTCCCGCAGATGAAAAAAGAACTTAAACTAGGGAAAAGAATTGATTTTCTGTATATGATTTGCGTGATCTTCTGCCCATCCGATGGCCCTTACAAACAGAACAACTTGACACCATATTTTTTTCATATCTCCTTAAGTATCTATTTATATCTTACACTGTTAAAAGATGTTCTCCGTTCTGCATTATGCCTGTAAGTTTCTCGCCCCACCTTATCACTTCTATATTTCTGTCTTCAAGAGCCTTACGGGTCCCAAGATTGATGGCGCAGGTCAGACATGCTGAAAATTCAACACCGGCTTGTTCAGCGATCTCCATCTTGAGTTTTACGGCCTTATTTTCAAGCACCAATTTTTGTGTTGCTCCCCATATTATGACTGTGATCC
>JAAYYX010000108.1 GCA_012515135.1 Clostridiales bacterium
ATCTGAAGGATCGACGAGATCCGGAAAAATCTTTTGCAACTGCTGTCCCCGGATAATTTCTAAACCTTTGACTCCGTTCTTGGTGCCGTTTTCAAGAAGCATATCCAGAGTAGCAATATCCTTATCAGAAAAAGCGAGGACATATTTACCCGTGCGCCTGAAGGGTACACCCAGGCGGCCGGCTTCTTTCTCGAAATTTTCACAGCCTTGAACACAGAGCTTGGCCATAAGAGAACCCGGCCGATTATTAAAACCGGCATGAACGACACCGCTGTTTCTGCCACTGGAACCGAAAGCCACATCGGCTTCCTTTTCCAGGACAGCCACCGAAAGACCTTTTCCTGAAAGCTCTCTAGCCGTTGCGCAACCTACGGCTCCGGCGCCGATAATTATTACATCAAAAGAAAAGGCACCACTGCCCTTTGTGCCAATGGGTGTTGAGGCATCACTGCCATTTGTGCCAATGGGTGTTGAGGCATCGCTCCCCTTTGTGCCAATCGGTGTTGCGACATGCTCGTCGCCCGGCTTGGTGCACTGTTGAGAGGCCTGAATGACATTTGTGCCTGAGTATATTTTGTTTCTGAAAGAAGTCTTTTCGTCGTGCATTTTATCCCCTTGAAAGAAGTCTTTTCTTCGTTTGTTTTTCGTGTGTTTTTCCCCTTGAAGGAAGTCTTTTCGCAGTGTTTTTCTTTTCCCTTGAAAACAATATGATTCGGATATATACTTTATATGTTCAATATTTATAATAATACGGAGGAAACAAAAATGAAAGTATTAGTTATCAACTGTGGCAGTTCGTCCCTCAAATATCAGGTCCTTGACATGGATGGTGAGATCCTGATGGCCAAGGGCCTGGTAGAAAGAATCGGACTTGATGGTTCAGTCATTAAACACGAAAAAGTGGGCCGGGATAAATTCGTAAACGAAACGCCCATGAAAGACCACAAAGAAGCCATAAAACAGGTCCTGGATGCCATAGTTGATCAGGATCACGGAGTTCTCAAAAGCATGGCAGAAATAGGAGCAGTGGGACACAGGGTCGTACATGCAGGAGAAAAATATGCCCGTTCAGTAATGATCACCGATGACGTAATAAAAGCACTTGAAGAGTGCGTTGAGCTTGCTCCTTTACATAATCCCCCCAATCTTCTGGGCATCGCCGCATGCAAGGAACTCATGCCGGATATACCCATGATCGGAGTATTCGACACAGCCTTTCATCAGACCATGCCTCCCGAATCATACATTTACGCAATACCATATGATTATTATACGAAGTACTGCATAAGAAGGTACGGATTTCATGGAACCAGTCACAAATATGTGGCGCAAAGAGCTTCAGAAATCTTGAATGTAAATCTCGATGATTTGAAAATCATAACATGCCATCTCGGAAACGGTGCTTCGCTTTCCGCCATCAAAAGAGGAAAGTGCATAGATACATCAATGGGATTCACACCTCTTGAAGGATTGGTAATGGGGACTCGCTGCGGTGACCTTGATCCGGCCATCGTAAGTTATATAAGAGAAAAAGAAAATCTGCCCTTCGGGAAAGTCAATGAAATATTGAACAAAAAGTCAGGCGTTTTGGGAATTTCCGGCGTATCGAGCGACTTCCGGGATCTGGAAGATGCTGCGGCCGAAGGAAATGAAAGAGCTCAGCTGGCTTTGAAAGTTTTTTCACACAGAGTAAGATTCTATATTGGTGCATACATTGCTGAAATGAATGGCGTTGATGCCATAGTATTTACTGCAGGTCTGGGCGAGAACAGCATAAACATGAGAGATATAATATGCAACGATCTTGGTAATCTTGGAATAAAACTTGATCTTGTGAAGAACAGGATCAGAGGCAAGGAAGCCATAATATCCAGAGATGATTCGCCGGTCAAAGTGATACTGATACCTACTAATGAAGAGCTTATGATCGCCAGAGATACGGTTGACATAGTAACGGGGAAGATGCCCAAATAAGTGCCGGTAGGGATCATACATGCACAGGCAGGTATCAGAGATCCATTTTTTTAAGGATCAGGCATTGATGATGTCACAGGTATCAGGGATCCATTTTTTTAAGGATCAGGCATTTAGTGATACAGTGATACAGTGATTTAGGGATATATTTGTATATTAATAATATAAGGCGGCACAATCAATGCCGCCTTTATCCTATTTTATAAAAAAAGATATGGAAGAATTACCCGAAGAATTGATTTGATTTATCAATAAAGTTAAAAGTTAGCAGGATAAATTCCTAACAAATAGGGAATCAGCCAGAATCACCCAAAGTCGACCAAAGTCATCAAAAATAAGCAAAAATAAGCAAAAATAAGCAAAGGGGGGATATGTATAAAGAAGGTAGGGAAAGGATTTAGGATTTTTTAATAGTTTTGGAAGTTTTTTGACTTGTTTTTGATATTTTTGACTTGTTTTTGATTTTTAACCCTTTACACTCATTTTTTGACCCGCCAGGGTTAAAAGTTCTTTTTTTTTAACCCTAAATGCAAGAAAAATGGCTTCCGAAGGTTAAAAAAACTAATATTCCTATGATTTGAGTCCTTTTTAATTTTTTTTATTGCCAAAGATGCTTCAAAAACAAAAAAATTAACCCTAGGCGATACTAAAACCAACAAAAAGGGTTAAAAATCAAAATCATCTGTGAATCAATCGATTTTTTTACAACAAATCAAAGACTTTGTTGCAAAAATGAAGGTATAAAAAAGAATATATAAAACGCCAAGCGAAAAAGCTTTATATAAAATTTTTTATGAAGGGCATATTAAAACATCTTGCATACTTGAACTGAAAAGACCTAAAAGGTAGAATGAAAAAGTAAAAGCAGAAAAAACCTAAAACTCAAATAGTTGTTGACAAGAGAAGGCAGCAAAGGATATAATCTTAACGTTGCGAATTTAACAAATGAAATATTTGCATATCAACAACAAATAATATTGCGAAGTTAACAAAAGAAAAACGTTGCGAATCACAAATTAAGAAGGAGGTGCAGAAAAATGGCAGTACCCAAGAGGAAAACATCAAAGGCAAAAAGAAATTCAAGGCAGGCAGCCAACATGAAGATGAGCGAGCCCGGACTTTCAATATGTCCACAGTGTCATGAACCTAAACTTCCGCACAGAGTTTGTCCAAACTGCAACTATTACGACGGAAAAGAAGTTGTTTCAAGCGAAAAATAGAAAAAACAAAACATAAAGCAGAAAGACAGAAAACATTAAGACAAAGGCGGAACAGGCAGCTTATGGCAACAGTGAGAAGCTGATCGACATTACGAAATGACAAAAAGACGAAAAACAAAAGCGACCCTTTTTATCAAAGGAGCCGCTTTTTTATTTGTTTTGTGAAAATTTTGGTTAAACACCCCGGAAAAGTCCGAACAGTTTCGGACCACACTGCCAGAGTCCAGTTCGCGACAAAATAAACCTAGAGCAGTTCTTCTGCGATCTGGATGGTGTTGGTTGCTGCGCCTTTTCTGATGTTGTCTGAGACCACCCAGAGGTTTACGCCGTTTTCAATTGAAAAATCTCTCCTTATTCTCCCAACATATACCTTGTCGGAGCCGGCAGCTTCCCGGGCAAGGGGATAGATGTTTTTTGAAGGATCATCCTGAACCACGATGCCGGGGAATTTGGAAAGAGCATCCTTTAGTTCATCCAGGTTGAAAGGCTTTTTGAGCTCCACATTTATGGATTCGGAATGGCTGTCAAAGACCGGCACCCTGACGGCGGTGGCAGTTACAGCTATGGAATCATCGTCCAGTATTTTGTGGGTCTCCTTTATCATTTTCATCTCTTCTTTTGTATATCCATTATCCAGGAAAACATCTATATGCGGTATGCAGTTTCCTGCAATTGGATGAGGATATGCAGTCGCAGTATCCTGACCCGCCAGCCCGTTCTTAAGATCGTTTATGCCTTTTACACCTGAGCCGGAAACTGCCTGATAGGTGGAAAAAACAATGCGTTTTATTCCGTACATATCCTGCAGCACCTTAAGAGGCAGCATTGCTTGTATGGTGGAGCAGTTGGGGTTGGCGATAATGCCTTTTCTCGCATTCTTCACTTTTTCGGGGTTCACTTCCGGAACGACCAGAGGAACATCGGGATCAAGTCGCCACTGGGAAGAATTGTCCACCACAGTTACCCCATGAGCCGCAGCTATGGGTGCGAATTTTTCGCTGATTTTTCCGCCGGCGGAAAAGAGGGCAATGTCTATTTTTTTATCAAAGGAGTTTTCTGTAAGCTCTTCAACAACGTATTCTTTGCCTTTGAGCTTGACAGTTTTGCCAGCAGATTTTGCAGACGCCATCATGTATATGTTTTCAAAAGGAAAATTTCTTTCTTCGAGAACCTTAAGGAATGTTGTTCCTACCACACCCGTCGCGCCTACAATTGCTATATTTGGTTTTCTGTTCATCGTATTTTCCTCCTTTTTGGTGTAATAAATATTAAGCACCATTATAGCACTAA
>JAAYYX010000109.1 GCA_012515135.1 Clostridiales bacterium
AAGGACAATAATAACCAAAGCAAAAGAAGGACAATAATAACCAAAGCAAAAGAAGGACAATAATAACCAAAGCAAAAGAAGGACAATAATAACCAAAGCAAAAGAAGGACAATAATAACCAAAGCAACTAAAATAGCTGATATAGCTGATGTAGCTGATGTAACTGATATAGCCGATATCAAAGAAAGAGATAATAAATAGTGGATATTTATACGGAAAAACTTTTAACAGATAAATTCAATATAGACAAAAAAGTCATCAACACAGTGGCATCTTCAGAAAAAAAGATCGCCGATATCTTTGCCGGGTTTGATGATATAATGACTTTCAACCAGTACAAGATACTTGATGCTTTCCGCAAGAACAGGATAAGCGATGTGCATTTTTCCTGGAATACCGGTTACGGATACGACGATCCCGGAAGGGAAGCCCTGGAAAAAGTATGGGCTGATGTTTTCTCAGCGGAAGCCGCCCTTGTAAGACCCATAATAGTAAACGGCACCCATGCGCTTTCCCTTACTCTTTCAGGTATCTTAAGGCCCGGTGATGAGCTTATATACTGTACCGGCAGGCCCTATGACACCCTGGAAGAGACCATAGGCATAAGAGGCAGCGGCAAGGGCAGTCTCAAGGATTTCGGGATAATATACAAACAGGTGGAGCTCTCAGAAGACGGCTCATTAGACTTTGATGCGCTGAAGAAGGCCATCACCCCCGATACAAGGATGATATCATTGCAGCGGGCAACGGGATATGCTTTCAGAAAAGCCGTTACTATCCCCGAAATAAAGGCCTGGACGGCCTTTGTCAAGGGTATCAGACCCGACATAGTCTGTATGGTGGACAACTGTTACGGCGAATTTCTGGACACTCTGGAACCCACAGACTTGGGAGCAGATATAATAGCCGGATCTCTTATAAAAAACCCGGGAGGGGGTCTGGCACTGACAGGCGGTTATATAACCGGCAGAAAAGATCTGGTGGATCTGGTTTCCTACAGAATGACTGCCCCTGGCATTGGCGGCGAATGCGGTCTCACCTTCGGCCAGACAAGAAACATGCTGCAGGGACTTTTTATGGCACCTTCAACAGTCAACGGGGCTATAAAGGGCGCAGTGCTCTGCGGACAGGTTTTCTCGGATCTGGGGTATGAAGTATGTCCGCTTCCCGATGACAAAAGAAGTGATATAATACAGGCAGTAAAACTGGGCTCTGCGGAGGCCGTCAAAGCTTTCTGCCAAGGGATACAGGCCGCCGCTCCGGTGGATTCCCATGTAAGACCAGAACCCTGGGGAATGCCGGGCTATGAGGATGATGTCATTATGGCCGCGGGAGCTTTCGTACAGGGCTCCTCCATTGAACTTTCGGCGGATGCCCCCATGAGGGAACCTTATACAGCATATTTTCAGGGAGGCCTGACTTATGCCCATTCAATGTTCGGAGTCATAAACGCACTTCAGGAACTTTATTCCAGAGGAATAGTAAATATTTGATATGCTGAAAATAGTGAATATTTGATATGCTGAAAAACAAAAAAGAGAAAAAATCCAGGCAGCTCAAAAAGACAGCCGCTGTTATAAAACTATTTTTGCTGCTGATCCTTTTGGTCGGCATTCCTCTTTATTTATGGATCTTTCAGTATGATACTGTTCAGAAATTCTCAGATCTGAGCACCATCAAAGAGTTTTTTCATGCATATAAGGCAGAAAGTGTTTTTGCCTACATAGGGGTACAAATACTTCAGATCGTAATAAGTTTTCTGCCGGGACAGCAGATACAGTTTGCTGCCGGTTTTCTCTTCGGTTTCTGGCCGGGATATCTTTATTCCATCATTGGCGCCGCCATAGGAACAGTGATCACATATTATCTGGCAAAATTACTGGGACATGATGCTGTCCATATCTTTTTCGGCGAAGAAAAAATAAACAGATTTCTTAATAAGCTTAACAGTAAAAAGGGTTATGTCATTATAATGATCATCTATCTGATACCCGGGGTCCCAAAGGATCTATGCTGTTATGCGGCAGGGCTTTCAGAAATAAAGCTAAGACTTTTCCTGATTCTTTCCCTTATAGGAAGAACGCCTGGAATGATGGGCAGCCTTTTGATAGGCACTCAGGCAGGGAAGGGTGATTATATATCTGTAATAATCATATCTGCGATCTTCATCGTGCTTTTTATTCTCGGAGTCGTATACCGCAAAAAACTGGAACACTGGCTGGAAAAGCTCCACGATAAATTCATATCAAAATAGGTATAAAAAATAGGCATAATAGGCATAATAGGTATAAATAAGTATAAATAGGTATAAAATATCCTTATTTTTCTTTGTTTCTCTGTTTCAAACAATATTTTGAATCTAAAATCAGAATCTCATTAAAAATCATATGATTTACTAAAAAGAACTTATTATTCCCTAAAAAAACTTATGCTTTCCTAAAACAATAATATGCTTTCCTAAAAAAAACTATATGATTTCCTAAAAAAAACTATATGATTTCCTAAAACATGCATAATCTTTTAAATCATTCATGGTTATGCATGTTTTTATATAGATTTTTTGATCATTAGGGCGAATAGGGTAAAAAAAGCAATATAAAATAGTATTTTGGGGCATATTTTTACAAAATTCATGCTGATCCCGGAGAATTAATGAAAAAACGTGCATATAAGACATAAATATACAGTTATATGCACGTTTTAGGAAAAAATTAAAACTATTTTTAAAAAAGACCATTTTAGCTATTTCTTTCATTACTTTAATTATTTTATTTAAAAGAGAACAAATGTTTATTTTCCCTTGACAAAGAACAAATATTCGTATATTCTAAAAAAGAACAAATGT
>JAAYYX010000110.1 GCA_012515135.1 Clostridiales bacterium
TCATGTGGTGAGGTTTGGGCTTATTTTATGAATCCTCCGCCTGCCACCCTTCCGTCGGGGTAATAAAAGACTATGGACTGTCCCGGCGTTACCGCTTTTTGTTTTTCTTCGAATAATGTTTCTATTACAAAGCCTTCGGGGTCAGCCCCGGGGCCTTTTTCTTCTACAGTTCTTATTACGGCAAAAGAAGGTTTCGCAGAATAGCGGACTTTTGCAAGGACCTTTTTGTTTTCAAGATTTGAAGGCATTTTTTTGCATTCCGTTTCTGTAAAAAAGTTTCCCCCGGAAAAAACCTTGTAGCTGTAAAGGTCTTCTTTTTCTCCCAGAGTCACGGTATTGTTTTTTGCATCCAGGCGGGTAACGAACATGGGCCTGCCAAAGGTGCCTCCCAGCCCTTTTCTCTGTCCCACAGTATAGTTTATTATGCCTTTATGGCTGCCGATTATGTCTCCCTTCATATCAATGAAATCGCCCCTTTCGGCGGCATAACCGTTTTTCCTAAAAAACTCAGCATATCCTTCATCGCTGTCAATAAAACATATCTCCTGGCTGTCGGGCGAATCAGCATTGCTTAGATCATTTTCTTTTACGAATTTTCTTATATCATCCTTGCTTTCAAAATCGCCCAGAGGCAAAATCAGTCCGGACAGGATCTCTTGGGGCAGTCTGTAAAGCATGTAGGACTGATCCTTTTTTTTGTTTGCTGCCGTTTTTATATAATATACATCTTCCCGAAAAACGACGGAGGCATAGTGGCCCGTTGAAATATAACGGGCACCCTTCGCATCTGCCGTCTCCTTCAGTGTTTTGAATTTTATGAGGGGATTGCATATTATACAGGGATTCGGTGTACGGCCCGAAAGATATTCATCGCAGAAATCGGCAAGCACAGTTTCATTGAACTCCCGGGACACATTCTTATAAACAAAATCTATATCCATTTCTTTTGCCGCTTTTTCTGCTGCTGCCCTGCTTTTTTCACTCTTTTCATCCGCTTCTGTGGTTACATCAAAATAAAGACCTGTTACTTCAAAGCCTTTTTCTTTCAATAATAAAGCAGCGGCAGTGCTGTCAACTCCGCCGCTCAATCCCAAAACTACTTTATTTTCCGCAACCGCCGCTGCAACCTTCCGGCTGTTCGTGTTCATCTTCTTCTGCATTTGGATCGAAACCCTTCAGCCCTTCATATTCTTTGTTGTTTTTCTTGGCATAATCATATATCGCAGCTTTTATGGCATGATCGGCCAGTACCGAGCAGTGTATTTTCACAGCGGGAAGCCCGCCCAGCTCATCGACTATCTGCTTATTGGTCATTTCCAGAGCTTCGTCTATGGTTTTGCCTATTATCATATCTGTGGCGATACTTGATGATGCTATGGCAGAGCCGCATCCGAAGGTCTTGAATTTGGCATCGGTTATCTTATCATCGCTGACCTTTATCATTATCTGCATCATGTCTCCGCATACAGGGCTGCCGTACTTGCCCACCCCGTCGGGGTTTTCAAGTTCGCCCACATTATGAGGATTCATGAAGTGATCCATTACCTTGTCGTTATACATTCCCATTTTTTTACCAGCCTTTCTCCTCCGAGACAGAGGATACCTCTCTGAGTTTAGTTATTATTTCTTTAAGTGCTTCCACTGTATAATCCAGATCTTCCTTTGTTGTAAAGTCTCCCATGGTGAATCTTATGGTACCGTGTATCATCTCAACGGGCACTCCCATGGCCGCCAGTACATGGGAAGGCGAAAGGGATGCCGAGGAACAGGCGGATCCTGTTGAAACATATATCCCCTTCTCATTGAGCAACAGAAGGATGGCTTCTCCCTCGATATAATTGAAGGTTATATTTGCATTCCCCGGGTGCCTGTGATCCATGCTGCCGTTTATATTCACATCTTTTATGCTGCCTTTGACTCTGTCGATAAAATAATTTCTGAGTTCTGTGAGTCTATTTATATGATCCGTCAAATTTTTATTTGCCAGCTCTGCCGCTTTCCCGAATCCTACTATGCCGGCAAGATTTTCTGTTCCCGCACGCTTCTTGTTTTCCTGAGCGCCTCCGTGTACGAAATTTGATATCCTTACGCCCTTTCTTATATAAAGAGCTCCCACACCCTTTGGTCCGTATATCTTATGGGAGGAAAGGGACATCATATCGACTCCCAGTTCCTTGACATCTATTGGCACATTCCCCAGGGCCTGCACCGCATCCGTATGGAAAAGCACTCCGTGTTTCTTGGCCACAAGGGCCAGTTCCTTTATGGGCTCTATGCTGCCCACTTCATTATTGACCATCATCAGTGAAACAAGAACAGTTTTGTCATTTATGGACTTTTCCAGTTCCGCAGGGCTTATTATGCCCTCCTTGTCCACCGAAAGAAAGGTGGCGTCTATTCCTCTTTTCATAAGATACTGGGCAGTATGCATGATAGCATGATGCTCGATACTGCTGGTTATCATATGGTTTCCTTTTTTCTTCATTGCATCCAGTGTGCCGAAAACAGCCCAGTTGTCAGCTTCTGTACCGCTTCCCGTAAAGAATATCTCTTCGGGGGAAGCATTTATAAGATCTGCCAGTCTTTTTCTGGCAAGATTCAGTGCCTCTTTTGATTCTGATGCTATTTTATATAAACTTGAAGGATTTCCGAAGTGCTCCGTGAAATACGGTGCCATTTCTTCAAAAACTTCTTTTTTTACCGGTGTTGTCGCCGAATAATCAAGATATACTTCTTTCATTTTCAGATGTGCTCCTTTACTTTTTCTTTATACCAATTTCTGGGTATTTTCAAACTCAATTTTCTTTCTTTTTAATAGAATCAAGTTCTTCTTCTGACATATCCTCAACAAAACGGATCTTGTCCAGATGTTGTTTTGTTCTTTGTCTTATTGCCGCAATATATTCATCTCTCAAGATCTTCTGCTCTTTTTTTTCTTCCGGAGTAAGTTCCCCTTCTTTCTGCTTTTTTGCCAGTTGGTTTATTCGTTTTATCTTTTCTTCTGAAATCATATATGTTCCTTTCACAAAAAATCCGACTATAATATTATAGTCGGATTTACTGGCTGTGTCAAAACAATCAATTCCAAAAACTCTTTTAGAAATTCTCACTTATTCATTCTGCTGATTTTAACGTAATAACGCCGATCTCTTTCTCAGCAGGAAAGCAGCTGTTCCCACTGATAAACAGGCTGTCAGAAGCCATATGAATATTGGTATGCCTCCGGGATCACCGGTTTTGACCGGCATAATGGCATCATTGTTTATCCTGACATCTTTGGTATATACTTCGATATCCTGTCCTTTATATAAGAGCTCTGTTTCGGCGGCTATTCCGGAAGGTTTCACATATCCACCGGGAGTTTTGGTTTCGATGATCTCATATCTGCCCAGATAAAGGGGTTTTGTTATGGCTTCTCCGTTATCGTCAGTAATAACAGATGCCGCCTTTTCTCCCTTGGCCAGCCTCAATGTCCCGTCGGGCGTGATTATGTCCTCTGCCGCCACTATATCAAAGCCCGCACCGCTGAGCATCGTTTTTTTATCCAATCCGTCCTTCCCGGATCCTGATTTCAATATTCTTATGGCAGCTTTCTGAGGAACATCCACCTGGGCAAGTTCAAGTACGTCTTCTTCACTGCCGTCCACCACAAAGCTTATGGCTTCGTTCTCAAGGACGTAATCTCCCGGAGCCGCCACTTCTATGAGCTCATAGCTTCCGTATGTCAGTTCTTGCGGCAGTCTTACCCGACCGCTGTCATCTGTCACGAAAGTGTCAGTATCAATGGGTATGGGATATTCATCATGTCCGGTTATGTATTCTCCCGTTACCATATTTCTGACTTTGTATTTTGTACCCTCGCTTTTGATGGTTTCTCCCGTCTCTTCATCCGTCTTTATGATATCCACGGGAACACTGTATTTCGGATTGTTTACCGTAAATCTGTATGTTTTGAGGTCTTCCCTTATGGCCACAGTAAAGTCCTCCGCCATTTTTGTTCCCTCAGCGCCTGCCCTCTGGGTCACTATGTAATCCCCGTAGGGCAGAAGTCCCGTACCTCCGTAACCTTCTTCATCCGTTACGATTTCATCTTTCCAGAATTCAGGTGCATCCTCATAGCTCCCGAACCGTTCTTCATATATACAAAATACTGCGCCTTCCTCCGGCGTACCTTTGACATTTTTCTGATCGTTATCCATATGCTTCATTATTTCTATACGGCCCTTTTTCATTATGTTTAAGAAATCCACATCGGAAGTCCTGTTTTCAGTCACGGTGACAATAACGGGAGCATTCTGGCGGTAACGGTCTTCTGACTGTTCCGTTACAGTATAAGTCCCCGGATAAAGATCTGTGGCAATGGTTCCTCCCGGACCTGTGATGAGGGTCCTTTCTGTCATATCATTGCCGCTTATGCGAAAAACAAGACCGCTTTTTATGTCATCCTCTGAGGTTTTTACTATCCTGCCTGTTCCCTGGTTTTCAGTCCTTACGCCCATATAAAACTTCACCGGATCCTTCGTTCCGGTTATTATGGCCTGGGTGGATGTGGCTCCGCCCCAGATCAGCATCTCATGGGAAGGCAGATCCACATCTTTTTTTATTGATATTTTGTCGGATGTGATCATCCTGTCTGCAGAAAACGTATAATTATCTCCGCTTTTTGAAACAGAAATGCCTGTTTTGTTGAAGGAAAGAGCCTCTCCCGTTTTGTTTGAATCGTTCAGAGTAAGACTCCACTTGCCTGTCTTATAGCTGTGTTTCAAAACATACTCGTTAGCATCCTCCTCCGTTCTTGATGTGAAGGAGGGGATCTTGTAGTATTCTTCCATTTTAGAAAGCATCCAGTTATAACACCTTTCTGCCGGTCTCCCCTCCAGAGTATTCTTGAAATATTCTGCGGAAACATGGCCGTTTCCGGATATTTCGGTGGGGGATGTCCTTAGTTTCTGCTGATATTCCCATATTATCATCTGGGTGGCCCAGTACCAGTCATCCTGATTGCATCCGGATACGGGTACGCTTTTGCCCGGCTGTCTGCCAAAAATCGTTGCCAGCATTATACCGGTCCTTGTTTTTTTTGGCAGGTTACTGAAATATGAGTCATTTTCCGCATTTCTTCCTCTGTATGAAGTCACATCGGGAAAACTCACTCCCTGCTCGATACAGTATCCCCACCAGGCTCCGTCGCCTTCCACATCTATCTTGTAATGCATCCTGGGTCCTTCGTAATTATTATGGGTAAAGGTGTATGTGCTGCCGTCACTGTTATAGCCTATGGAAGTCTGTGTGCCTCCTCTGTAAAAGTACTCTCCGTCACTGCCTATAAGGGTGCTTTTGTAGTCTGTGAGAGCTGTGTCCCCGTCCTTTGGCACTGCAGCGGCCACAGCAGGCATGATCGTAATCGTAAGAGCAAAAACCATTATCATACTTATTGCTCTTTTGAGTGCATTGCTTTTGAGTGCATTGCTTCTTTTTCTTTTCGTTACCGGGCTTATGGATCCTTCCGTTTCGGATCCTTTGTTTCTTTTTATTTTTTGCATTTTCTGTCCTTTCCTTGTTTATCACAATGTTATATAGGGTTTCAGTTTTTCAAAGGTCTTGTCCCCTATGCCGTCTATGTTTTTCAGGTCTTCCAGTGCGGCGAACCTGCCGTTTGATGTTCTGTATGATATTATTTTCTGTGCTGTCACCGGTCCTACACCGCTCAAGGTCTCCAGTTCGGCGGCGGATGCGGAATTTATGCTCACTTTTACTGCCGTTTGAGAAACTCCGGAATCATATGAACCCGAAGCATCCCCTCCCGGGATCCCGCCCGTTTCTCCTCTTCCCGGTACATATATCTTTTCGCCGTCCGTTACAACAGCAGCCCTGTTTATCGTTGAAATATCAGCATCTTTTGTTAATCCGCCGGCTGCATCTATGGCATCTCCCACACGGCTGTTTTTTGGCAGTTCCACCACTTGCGGCTGATTCACCGAACCGGAAACATCAACTATGACTATTCCCGCATATTCATCTTCCTTTGTTTCTTCTTCGGATACCATCATGTCCGCCTCTTTCATGGTCATTTCACCGCCATCGCCGGTTTTAAAGAAAAAAACAAAAACAGCTGCTATAACAATGGCTGCTACAGCTGCTGCTTTAAGGACCTTCGTCTTGTTGGCCAGCAAATATTCTTTGGATAAATACTCTTTGGATAAATACTTTTTCATGAAAATACCCCCTGAAAATGTGATTTCCTATATTTTACATTTACCGGGGGTGTATTGTCAATATTTTACTGTAATTTATTTACATTTATTCAAGAGCTGTTTTTTATGTCTTCAGGAACAGCTCTGTCCTCATGATTTCAATGTTTTCCGGCATTACATCAAGCCCTGCAAATTCACAAAATGCCTTTTGCAACAGAGCCGGGCTCAGATTGTTCTCGCTTCCGGCCGCGATTTTAGTTGACATAAATATATTATTGCCGTCGGTGTTAACTGTCAGATATTCTATCATGGGCCTTATATTTATTTCCACCTCTCCCGCAGAATTTTTTGCACCGTCGTTTCTTTTTTTGCCGGATCTTTTTTTTGCTTTTTTGCTGACTTTTATCTCATTCATTCTCATGAAATCTTCAGCCCTGTCTGATAGCTCTTCTGTCCCATATGTCTTTGCAGCTTCTTTTGCTTTTGTTGTTTCTGTTGCTTCTGCTGCTTCTGTTGTTTCTGATACTTCTCCGCCGCAGCTTTCCGGCGAGATTTTGATTATATACTCGGCATGAGTCACCCGTGAAGCCAGCGATTTTCCCGTTTCAGAAATTTTTACGCACTCCATGACAGCTATCCCCCTTGGCAGCTCTCTTCCCAGTTTTTCAGCGATCACGGGAGTTTCAAAGCTCTCTTCAGTCTGGAATTCCAAAAGTTCTCCAAGAGAAGTATATCCCAGCGAAAGGGGCTGTGCAAAGGATATCCTGGGATGAGGGTTGAA
>JAAYYX010000002.1 GCA_012515135.1 Clostridiales bacterium
CTAAAGCAGAAAAAAACACACGGGATAGTATTGATGGCGGATCTGGGAGATCTGAGAGAAGGATTTTGGGACAGAGAAGAAATGATCCATGCGGCTTTGATGGTTGAGAACAGTTTTGAAGGCCTTGAACTTTCGGGGGTTGGAACTAATCTTGGATGTTACGGTTCAGTAAGCGCAACACCCCAGAAGCTGGAAGAACTGGTCAGGATCGCAGAAAGCATAGAAAGCCGGATCGGAAGAAAACTTGAGTTCATTTCAGGCGGAGCAACGACTTCACTTCCAAGAGTATTTGAGAAGAATATGCCTGAAAGGATAAATCTCCTGCGGGTGGGAGAGGGAATAATACTTGCCAAAGACCTGAGAGACCTTTGGGGGTATGATATGAGTTTCATGTATCAGGATGTTTTCACTCTTAAGGCTGAAGTGATAGAGGTAAAGGACAAGCCGACTCATCCCGTCGGTGAGATAATGTTTGATGCCTTCGGCATGAAACAGGAGTATGAGGACAGGGGCATAAGAAGAAGAGCTTTGCTTGCCCTGGGAAAAGTTGACTATGCTTTTCCGGACATGATCTATCCAAGGGACAAGGGGGCAGAAGTACTGGGGGCTTCCAGCGATCATACCATAGTAGATATACAGGATACTGAAAGGGATATAAAGGTGGGAGACATTATGGAGTTTGATCTATGCTATGCCACCATCGTTTATGCGACCAATTCTCCCAACGTGAAGATAACCTTTGCAAATTGACAAAGAAGCACCTTTCTTTTATAATGTTTCAATACGGCCACGGGCTGAAATGACCTGCAAAAGGTCGGAAATGAGGGACCAAAAATGACTGAAGAAGTACTTTTAACCAGAGAAGGATATGAAAAAATATCAGCTGAATACGATGAACTTGTATCTGTAAAACGTGCAGAAGTAGCCGAAAGGATAAAAGAAGCCAGGGAATTCGGTGATATTTCAGAAAATGCGGAATATGATGCTGCAAAGAATGAGCAGGCAGAACTGGAAGAACGTATCACCAAACTGGAAAACATGATGCGCAAAGCCAAAATAATAGAGGAAGGCAAATCTCCCAGAGGCAAAGTCAACATAGGAAGCAAAGTAACTGTCAAAGATACAAAGACCCGAAAAACCCAGGACTTCATAATCGTGGGCGCCACAGAGGCAGACCCCTTTGAAGGCAAGATATCCAATGAGTCAAAGGTGGGAGAAGGTCTTATAGGAGCCAAGGTGGGCGATAAAGTCGATATCGAAGCGCCCAAGGGCAAGATCAGATATGAAGTGATAAGTATAAACAGGTGATAAAATGAATGATAATAAAGAAGTACGAGAGGTCGTAGAGCAAGAAAATGAGCAGGATCTCAGTGAACAGAGAATTATAAGAAGAGAAAAACTGAAAGTCCTTCAGGAAGCCGGCAGAAATCCCTTTTTGATCGAAGAGTGGGATCAGAATGCCTACAGTCAGGAAATCAAAGATGATTTTGACCGTATGGAAGGCAAAGATGTTTCTGTGGCCGGAAGAATAATGGCAAAGCGGGTCATGGGAAAAGCTTCATTTACAGATCTGCAGGACTACAAGGGAAGGATCCAGCTTCATGTCAAAAAAGATGTTCTTGGCGAAGAAGAATACAAGTGGTTCAAGACCTATGACATAGGGGATATTGTGGGAGTTGAAGGAAAGGTTTTCAGGACTCAGCGGGGAGAAGTCACCATAGAAGCCAACAGAGTGGTGCTGCTCTCAAAATCCCTGCAGGTGCTGCCTGAAAAATGGCATGGCCTTAAAGATACAGATCTTAGATACCGCAAAAGATATGTGGATCTTATCGTTAATCCGGAGGTAAAAGAGCTATTCATAAAAAGGGCTTCCATAATCAAAGAAATCAAGAGAGTCCTTGAAGAGGATTTCGGATACCTTGAAGTTGACACCCCAATATTGACCACCATTGCCGGCGGTGCCAACGCAAGACCCTTTGAAACCTACCATAATACTCTGGACATTGACATGAAACTGCGGATATCAAACGAACTCTATCTGAAGAGGCTTACTGTTGGCGGCCTTGACAGAGTTTATGAAATGGGCAAAATGTTCAGAAACGAAGGCATGGATAAGAACCACAATCCCGAATTCACTTCCATGGAATGCTACATGGCCTACGGCAAAATGGAAGATGTAATGGAAGTTACCGAACAGGTGGTGTCAAAAGCAGCTCTGGCATCTACCGGTTCCATGAAAATAACATATCAGGGAAAGCGGTTTGATCTTACGCCTCCATGGAAAGTACTCAAAATGGAAGATGCGGTAAAAGAGATAACCGGCATAGACTTTTCAAAAATAGACACCGATGAAGAGGCCAGGAAGGTGGCAAAGAAATTCGGGCTCGAGGATGCCGAAAAGATGACAAGAGGTCTGGTAATAGCAGAGCTTTTTGAAGAACAGTGTGAAGATGTTCCCGGGTATCTTGACGGACCTGTTTTCGTTACGGGCCATCCTGTGGAGGTTTCTCCATTATCAAAAAGAGACCCGAAGGATCCCAGGATAACAAGAAGGTTCGAAGCCTACATAAACGGATGGGAAATAGCAAATGCTTTTTCCGAACTAAACGATCCAATAGATCAGTATCAGAGATTCAAAGACCAGCAGGCCCAGCTTGAATCAGGAGATGACGAAGCACATCCAATGGATCAGGATTTTGTGGAGGCGCTGGAAGTGGGGCTTCCTCCCACAGGGGGGCTTGGGATCGGTATAGACAGGGTAATAATGCTTGTGACGGATGCACAGAGCATAAGAGATATAATACTTTTTCCCACGATGAAACCACAGGAGAAATGATGAAAGAAGCACAGATAAGAAAGCTTTACAGAGATCCCAAAGAATATGAAGGACAGGAGATATCAATAAGAGGATGGATAAGAACCAACAGAGGTTCCAATAAATTCGGATTCATCGAGCTTAATGACGGATCCTTTTTCAAATCGGTGCAGGTGGTATATGAAGCGGAAGTTATCGGCAACTTTGATGATATAGCAAAGGTACCGATTTCTGCCGCACTTAAGGTCAGGGGAGAGTTCATCCTTACACCGGATGCAAAGCAGCCCTTTGAAATAAAGGCCTTTGAGATCACAGTTTTGGCCGGTTCCGATGCTGATTATCCCCTGCAAAAAAAGAGACACAGCCTTGAATACTTAAGGGAGATAGCTCACTTAAGGCCAAGGAGCAACACTTTTTCTGCAGTTTTCCGTATAAGGTC
>JAAYYX010000111.1 GCA_012515135.1 Clostridiales bacterium
GGACCCATCAGGATAGGACAGGGAATAGAATTCGATTACTGTTCCGTGCATTGTGTAAATGCCCTGAAAGAGAGCGGATATGAAGCCATAATAGTCAACAACAATCCGGAAACTGTTTCCACGGATTTTGATATATCTGACAGACTTTATTTTGAACCTCTGACTCCCGAAGATGTGGACGGTATAATAGAAACAGAAAGACCCTGGGGAGTAATAGTACAGTTCGGTGGGCAGACAGCCATAAAACTTACAAAGTATCTTCTTGAAAAGGGTGTAAATATACTGGGGACATCCGCTGACAGCATAGATGAAGCAGAAGACAGAAAAAGATTTGACAGCCTCCTGGAAAAGTGCGGCATACCAAGACCTCGGGGCGAAACGGCATATGATACAGAAACAGCTGTAACAAAGGCGGATCGCCTGGGATACCCTGTGCTTTTAAGGCCGTCTTATGTTCTGGGCGGACAGAATATGATAATCGCCTACAGCAAAGAGGATGTTGTTGAATACATGGATATAATAACTGCTAACATTGAACTGGAAAATCCGGTACTCATAGATAAATATCTTATGGGAAAAGAAATAGAAGTGGATGTCGTATGCGATGGAGAAGATTTTGTGATCCCCGGCATAATGGAGCACATTGAGAGGGCCGGCGTACATTCCGGAGATTCGATTTCGGTATATCCTCCCCAGAGCCTTGAGGATGATGTCGTAGACAAAATAGTAAAATACACCGGTATCCTGGCCGAAGAACTAAAAGTCATAGGAATGGTGAATATTCAGTATGTGCTTTATGAAAAAGAACTATATGTAATAGAAGTCAATCCCAGGTCCTCACGGACAGTACCTTATATAAGCAAGGTGACCAATGTTCCCGTGGTAAGGCTGGCAACCAAAGTGCTTTTGGGTCGGAAACTTTCTGAATTGGGATATAAAAAAGGGCTTGCCCCTGTAGGTGAATATGTGGCTGTGAAAGTTCCCGTATTCAGTTTTCCCAAGCTTACGGATGCCGACAGTCAGCTGGGACCGGAAATGAAATCCACCGGCGAAGTTCTTGGCATAGATAAAGATTTTGAGTCGGCATTATATAAAGGACTTCTGGGAGCAGGATACGGCCTTACGAAGGTGGATGAAATAGTTTTGATAACAGTAAAAGATGCCGACAAGCCCGAAGCTGTTCCTCTTGCACAGAAATTTATCGATTTGGGATACAGCATCGCTGCAACAGAAGGCACTGCCCGTTACTTCAATAGTCATGGTGTCCCTGCAATAAAAGTAAATGCCTTTGATGAACCCCGGCCGAATACAGATACACTTTTTGACAGCGGTGCAGTGGATTTCGTGGTATCCACATCCATCGCCGGCAGAAAGCCGGCCATGAGGTCCGTGCAGCTTAGAAGGAAGGCCATAGAAAGAAATATCGTCACACTTACCTCCATAGATACTGCCAACGCCCTGGCAAACTGCTTGATTTCAGGAAAGAATCTTGGTAATGTTAACATGGTGGATATAACTGAAATATGAAAAAAAGGCAAGTAAAACAGATAATGGAGACGGGCAAAGGCAAAAGAGGAAAAACTCCTTTATATATAAAGATAATTTCCGACTTCAGACAGAAAATAATTGAAGGTGAACTGCCCGACGGCTCTTTTCTGCCTTCCGAAAGACATATGGCAGAACTTCTTGGTGTACACAGGAACACAGTGACAAAGGCCTACAACGAACTCAAAGCCGAGGGATTTCTTATCTCATTGCATGGTGTCGGATATAAAGTCAGCTACAAAGAAAACTGCGAAAATACGGACGAAGACAGTATAAAAGTCAAAAATGTCAATTGGGCACATTTGGTGAAGGACGAATATCTGGATATTGAGAAGTCATTTGACGATATTTTTTCAAGATCCTATAATACAAAAAACATTTCCTTTGCAGGAGGCATATCCTCTCCTTCGGTATATGAGGAGCAGGATATTTCAAAGATATTCACGGAAGTCATTTCAAGGAGAAAAGAGACTTCTTATTTTTATACTCCCTACCGGGGAGACAAAAACCTGCGAAAACAGATCGCCGGATTTTTAAGAAGAAAAGGCATAAAAAACGATATCGGTAATATCCAGATGTTTTCCGAGATGAATCAGGCCCTTGATTTTATTGTGACTATCCTTCTGGATCCGGGAGACACGGTCATAACTGAAGAGCCTCTGTCCCCTGATGTTTACAGGACCATTGAGTTTGCCGGAGCAAGGATAATCACAGTTCCCGTGGATGAAAACGGCATGAAATGTGATAATCTGGGCCCTCTTATAGAAAAACACAGGCCCAAGTTCATATATGTGAATTCCAGCTACCAGGACCCCACAGGCAAGGTCCTGTCCTTTGAAAGAAGAAAAAAACTTCTTCAGCTTTCATACAGATACAGGCTTCCCATAATAGAGGAGGATGCCGCTTCGGAGATTTTTTACGGCAAAAGCAGGATACCCAGCATAAAAGCCATGGACGAAGGGGACAATGTGATATACATTTATTCTTTTTCACTGACCTTCATCCCGGGAGTGGGCGCGGCCTTTGCAGCGGCACCCAAGCAGGTCATAAAAAGTCTCAGTTATCTTGTTTCGGTACGGCTCATATCACTGGAATGGGCCTCGGAAAAAATGCTGGCGGCAGCCTTTGAAAATAATCTTTATTACAAAAAACTGGAGGATTTCAGGAGGGAATACAAAGAAAAAAGAGACAGGATGTGTATGTGGCTTGACAGACTGAAACCCTTTGGTGTCCGATATGAAAAACCTTCGGGCGGAGTTTATATATGGTGCAATATGCCGGATAAGACAGATGTGAAGAAACTTTCTGTGGAGGCGAAAAAGAAAGGGCTGAACTTTGTTCCGGGAAATATGTTTTATCCCGGAAAGAAGGCGGGCAGACAGATGATAAGACTGAACTATTCCTATCCTTCTCTTAAGCAGATAGATGAAGGTATGAAAACTTTTATAAAATTGGTGCTGGCACAATAAAATAAATAAAAGCTGGCACTTTATTTTTATATATGATAATGTATCATAAAGATAAACAAGGAACCATTTTAGGAGGTGTAAAAATGGCTGTTAATTTAAAAGGAAGAAGTTTTCTGACGCTGATGGATTTCACGCCGGAAGAAATAAGATATATGCTGGATCTTGCTCATGATCTGAAGGCAAAAAAAAGAGCGGGCATCAACAACGAAGTGCTGAAGGGCAAAAATGTCGTCCTTCTTTTTGAGAAAACCTCAACCAGGACAAGATGTTCATTTGAAGTCGCATGTCTTGACGAAGGTGCGCATGTTACTTTTTTGGATTCAAAAAGTTCCCAGATGGGCAAAAAAGAATCCCTTGAAGACACTGCAAAAGTGCTGGGCAGATTCTATGACGGCATAGAATACAGAGGCTATAAGCAGTCTGTTGTGGAAGAACTGGCAAAGCATGCGGGAGTTCCTGTATGGAACGGTCTTACAGATGTTGACCACCCCACCCAGATACTGGCGGATCTGATGACCATCGAAGAGCATGTATCAAAACCCCTTAACAAAGTCAAAGTTGTTTTCTGCGGTGACGTAAGAAACAATATGAGTTATGCCTGGATGTACGGATGTGCAAAAATGGGCATGAGCTATGTGGCATACGGACCTTCGGAACTGGCATCGGAAATTAACGGGGAAGTGGTCGCCAAAGCAAAAGAAGTTGCATCAATGACCGGAGCATCAATAGAAGTGTCCAGTGATCCCAAATGTCTTGAGGGAGCGGATGTGATATATACTGACATATGGGCTTCCATGGGCGAAGAAGCCG
This sequence comes from Clostridiales bacterium, assembly GCA_012515135.1. GTDB lineage: Bacteria > Bacillota > Clostridia > Peptostreptococcales > Anaerovoracaceae > UBA1422. Next base: position 3,825 of record JAAYYX010000111.1, read on the forward strand.
AAATCCCCGAAAGAGTCAAGCTTCTGACACCCTACAGAGTCACGGAGGAGATGCTGGTATCAACAGGAAATCCGGACGTTATTTTCCTTCACTGTCTGCCTTCTTTCCATGATCTTGAAACCGCGATGGCAAAAGAACAGAAAGAAGCAGGATATGATATAAGAGAAGTGACCGATGAAGTCTTCAGAAGCAGGAATTCAAAGGTTTTCGATGAAGCCGAAAACAGGATGCACACCATCAAGGCTGTGATCGTCGCCACAATAGCATAAAAATTTCATACAGAAAAACGGTATTGCTCTGAACAAAGGAGGTCCGTTATGGAAAAAGGAATACATAATTATTCGGAAATTGGCAAACTCAACAAAGTCCTGCTGCACAGACTGGGAGAAGAGATAGAAGGTCTTGTGCCGGACAATTTTGAAAGACTGCTTTTTGATGATATACCTTATCTGAAAGTGGCCCGCGAGGAACATGACATATTTGCCGGGCTTTTGAGAGAGAACGGTATTGAAGTAGTGTATTATGTTGACGAAACGGCCAAAGCATTGGCTGATGATGAGATCAGAAAAGATTTCGTAAAGAGATTTCTTGAAGAGAGCGCTATATATTCCCAGGCGGCCAAAGAAGTCCTTGAGGACTATCTGATAAACATGTCGCCCAGAGAACTGGTGGGAACGGCCATAGCCGGGATCAAAAAAACCGATGTAAATGTTAAAAACGCCAATTCTCTGGCAGATTACATAGCATCCGGATATCCATACTATACAGATCCCATGCCAAACCTTTACTTCACCAGGGATCCCGGAGCATGCGTGGGCAACGGCCTTAATGTTCATCATATGAGCACCAGAGCCAGAAGAAGAGAGGCGCTGCTTCTGCAGTATATGTTCAAATACAACAAAGACTTTGCTCCCGAGGGAAGCAATCTGTGGTATGACTATGATCACGATTTTTCCATGGAAGGCGGGGATGTGCTGGTCCTCTCAAAGGATATCGTGGCGGTGGGACTTTCTCAGAGAACGACGGCAAACGGCATAGAGCGTTTTGCGGAAAACATACTGAACAAGTCCAGCTTCCAGAAGATACTGGTGTTCGACATACCCAAGAGCAGAGCTTTCATGCATCTTGATACGGTATTCACAATGGTTGATTATGATAAATTCACCATACATCCGGAGATAGAAGGTCCCCTTCAGATCTATGAGATAACCCTGAATAAAGACGGCAAGGCTCATTTCGAAAGCATACAGGGTGAGCTTGAGGATATTTTGAGAGACGAACTCAGACTTCCGGCAGTAGAGCTCATAAGGTGCGGAGGAGACGATGCGATGGCTGCACAGAGGGAGCAGTGGAACGATGGATCAAATACACTGGCCATAGCTCCGGGAGTTGTTATCACATATGAAAGAAATTACGTTACCAATGATCTTCTTGAGAAAAAGGGCATAAAAGTAATAACAATGCCAAGTTCGGAGCTTTCAAGAGGCAGAGGAGGCCCAAGATGCATGAGCTGCCCTGTGAACAGAGACGATCTGTAGCGACGATTTGCAGGTGTGATCAAAAGGGACGATCTGCGAAAATGGATTTTGATTTGATTTTTCAGAAATGCCAGCAGATACGATCCAAAAAAATAAAGGAGAAGAGCGATCATGAATGAACCAAAAAAAATTGTTATCGCTTTGGGAGGCAATGCTCTTCAGTCCGGCAGCGGTCCGGCGACTGCAGAGGAGCAACTCAGAGTAGTTCGGGAAACATGTGAACATATTGCCGATCTTAGCTGCAGGGGATATGAGATAGCCATAGTGCACGGCAACGGTCCCCAGGTGGGGAGAATACTTCTTTCCTCTGAAACGGCAAAAGACGTTACTCCGGCCATGCCTTTTGATGTGTGCGGAGCCATGTCCCAGGGATATATAGGATATCATTTACAGCAGAGCCTTAAATATGCGCTTAATATGAGAAACAGGAATACCCCTGTTGTTACTGTGGCAACACAGATGATAGTCGATGAGAATGATCCTGCTTTCAATGATCCCACAAAGCCCATAGGACCTTTTTACTCAGAGGAAGAAGCAAAGAAGATCTCGGAAGAAAAAGGCTATGTCATGAAAGAGGATGCCGGCAGGGGATGGAGGCGCGTAGTAGCATCGCCCATGCCCAGAAAGATAGTTGAGATCGATGCTGTAAAGAGTCTTTGGGATTCTACAATAGTAATAACCTGCGGCGGAGGCGGTGTGCCTGTGATCGAAAAAAGCAATGGTGTCCTTGAGGGTGTGGATGCGGTAATAGATAAAGATTTTGCCGCAGAACTTCTGGCAGAGCAGGTAGAAGCCGATGTGCTGATGATACTTACCGAGGTAGAAAAAGTTGCCATAAACTATAATAGACCCGACCAGAAAGATCTTTCCGTTATGACTCTGAAAGATGCCACTGAATATATGGAGGAAGGGCAGTTCGCCAAAGGGAGCATGCTCCCTAAAGTCCAGGCAGCCATGAAGTTCGTAAGAGCTTTCCCCGGCAAAAGAGCAGTGATAACTTCTCTTGATAAAGCCCTTGAAGGGCTGTTAGGGGAAACCGGGACACAGATAACATTCAACAAAAAATAATAAAGAGATTTCAATGATCGGACATATGGGATGCGACTTTTCAAAAGAGCCGCATCTTGCCTTTTTTGTTGTATTATTTATTAAAAAATGGTATCATATTAGAGTTCACATGCAAAGAAAGGAACCATATGGAAATTGAATTGAAGTATGCGGTCGATGACATTTCGACTGCAGAACGCATCCTTGAAGATGAGTATATCAAAAGCGTAGAAGAATCCAGAACGGACGAGGAATTAAAGGCAATATACTTTGATACGGATGATTATATTTTGTTCCGAAACGATATTGCATTCAGGATAAGAAAAGAAGGACAGAAAGTCGTAGCTTCTTTGAAATGGAACGGAAAGTGTTCCGGCGCACTGCACAGCCGGGAAGAACTGAACATCAATCTGGGAGAGGGGGATTGCCCCGAAATGCCCGATCCCGGCGTGTTTTCAGAGAGTGAAACGGGAAAAGAGCTTATGGAGCTGCTAAAGGACAAGACACTTGGCGGCATCATGAAAGTGTATGTTTCAAGAAAGACAGTCAGGGTAGATACAGGTGAGGGCATTTTTGAAATAGCACTGGACAACGGCAAAATCGTTGCCGGCACAGGTACATGCCCCGTTTGTGAGATGGAAATAGAACTTTACTCGGGGAATCAGGAAGAGATGCTGAAACTGGGCGAAAAGCTGCAGCAAAAATATGATCTTGAACCTGAAAAAAGAAGCAAATATGCAAGGGGTCTTGCTTTGCTGGGCAAAATTTAAGCAATAGTTAAGGAGAACTGATAAAAATGAAAGCAACACTTATTTCAAAAGACAAAAAAGAAGCAAAATTCAAGATGGAGTTTACTGCCGAAGAGTTTGAAGAAGCGGTCATAGGCGAATACAAAAGAAAAAAGGATCAGTTTGAGATAGATGGTTTCAGAAAAGGTAAGGCACCAAGAAGCATAATCGAAAAGCATTACGGAGAATCTGTTTTTATTGAGGGTGCCATCAATGCCATTTTTAACGAAAATTATCCCAAGGCCATAGAGGA
>JAAYYX010000112.1 GCA_012515135.1 Clostridiales bacterium
CCGTTTTGTCTGCGTAATGACCGTGGTATGGCCCGACGGAAGAAAACTGACAGCCAGGGGAGAAGCCGAAGGACATATAATACTTGAGGAAAGAGGAGAAGGCGGCTTTGGCTATGATCCGCTTTTTGTACCTCTTGGACATAACAGGACCTTTGGGGAAATGTCTTCAGAAGAAAAAAACAGTATCAGTCATAGGGGGAAGGCGCTGACGGAACTGGCAAGGCTGCTGTCGGCACAGTACGAACAATGAAAAAACGATTTTTCACAATGCTCAGTTTGGGGATAAAGCAGTTCAGAGATCCTTATTATCAGGGATTTGCCGGACAGCTTTCATTTTATTACATGCTCTCTCTGGTGCCGGTCATAATCCTTATATCTCAGGTGCTGGGGGGCATATTCGGGTCCTCCCTGGATATGGCCGTGGACTGGCTTTTGCAATATACAAAAGGAGTCGTGGCAGAGGAACTGGGCAATCTGCTTTCGTATAAATTCGCCACAGGGAATAATATACTGCTTCTTATAATAGCACTATGGGCATCTTCAAGAGCTCAGTTCGCCATGATGAGGATAACGAATTTCACCTTTACTGAAGGAAGATCCACAGGAAGAGGTTACTGGTGGGAACGTTTCAGGGCAGTAATAACCATGTTCCTGACTCTTCTGGCAATAATATTTTCGCTGTTGGTGCTTGTATACGGAGAACAGATACTTGGGTTGATATTGGGAGGTCTGGGGGCTGAAAAAGGAGCCGCCGAAATATGGCTGAAATTGAGATGGCCGGTGGCAGCGCTGCTTTATTTTCTTATGATAAGTTATAATTATTATACCCTCCCGACTCAGAAGATCAGATTCAGAGAAGTCATACCCGGGAGTATCTTTGCTTCCCTGGGGCTTTTGATAGTGACCCTTATTTTTGCCACCTATGTGGGAAAGATAGCCGCTTATGACATACTCTACGGATCTCTGGCCAGCATTGTGGCTTTGCTTTTCTGGTTTTATTTTCTGGCCTGGGTACTCTGTCTGGGAGTTCTTTTCAACAAGGTATGGAGAGACACAGGAGAAAACGGCAAAAATAATGAGGACAATTTTGTCTGAAAGACGTCCTTATCCTCATATACCGATCCAAATATACTGATTTTCCTGATTATTGTTTTATCACTCTTATCCTTATTATCCCTTCAACATCAAGGGCTTTTTCAAGAGCATACTCAGTCACATGGGCATCTATATCCATAAGCGTGCAGGCATAATCGTCTTTGCTTTTATTTGTAAGGTTCCTTATGTTTATGTTTTTATCCGCCATTATGCCGGTTATCTTACCCAGCATGGCCGGTATGTTTTTGTTAAGGATGCAGACCCTGGCGGTGGCATCTTTATCCAGTCTTCCCAGGGAACATGATGGATAGTTCACCGAATTGGTTATATTACCGTTTTCAATGTAGTCCATGAGTTGGTCGGCTGCCATTACTGCACAGTTGTCTTCAGCTTCTTTTGTGGACGCTCCCAGATGAGGGATAAGGATTATCTTATCGTTATCGATCACCTTGTCATTGGGGAAATCACTGACATAGTATTTGAGTTTACTGCTGTTGATGGCTTTTACAAAGGCATCATCCTCCACGATCTTGTCTCTGGCAAAATTAAGAAGCACCGCCCCGTCTTTCATATGGTCGAAGCATTTGTCATCTATCATGTCCTTTGTGTCCTCTGTTACAGGTACATGTATGGTCACATAATCACATGTGGGAAGCAGGGTGATAAGGTCGTTTACCACAGGTATCTTGTGAGAAAGCTCATGGGCTGCCTTTAGGGTTATGTAGGGATCATATCCCACCACTTTCATACCCAGTTTTTGTGCCGCATTGGCAACCAGGACCCCAATGGACCCCAAGCCTATGACGCCAAGAGTCTTGCCTTTTATTTCAGTCCCGGCAAAACTGCTTTTGCCTTTTTCCACCGATTTGCTCACATCTTCCGAAAGAGTCCGCACCCATTTGATACCGGCGGGGATGTTTCTGGCTGCCATTATCATCCCGCAAAGAACCAGTTCTTTTACGGAATTGGCATTGGCTCCGGGAGTATTGAAAACCACTATGCCCTTTTCTGCACATTTTTCTGTGGGTATATTGTTGACTCCCGCTCCGGCTCTGGCTATGGCCATAAGATCATCGGGGAAATCCATGTCGTGCATCGGATGGCTTCTTACGATTATACCTTCTGCCGTTTGCGGATCGTCGGTTATGGAGTAGCACCCGGTGAACCTTTCAAGTCCCACCGGCGATATTTTGTTCAATGTAGCTATTTTATACATTTATTTGTCCCCTCGCTTATGCTCTAACCTTGATATATCAATAGTAACAGCGCCATTATAACACTTTACCAAAAATCCGTAAAGTGTTATAATAAATACTCGAAGTGCAGACGGAGGTGACAGAATTGAGTAATAAAAGAGCATATAATTTTTCGGCCGGACCATCCATGCTTCCCCTTTCGGTATTAGAAGAGGCTGCGGCAGATCTTACGAACTATAAAGGATGCGGGGAATCAGTAATGGAGATGAGCCATCGCTCAGGGGAGTTTTCAGCCATTCTTTCTGATGCGGAAGCCGATCTCAGGGAAATAATGGATATACCGTCAAATTATAAGGTGATGTTCATCCAGGGCGGCGCGACTTTGCAGTTTTCCATGGTTCCCATGAACCTTATGAGAAAATCAAAAAAAGCAGATTATATTATAACGGGGGCCTGGGCAAAAAAGGCTGCCAAGGAAGCAAAGAAGTTCGGTGACATCAAAATAACGGCATCTTCCGAAGAGGATAACTTTTCCCACATACCTGAAGTCACAAAGGATGATTTCAGGGAGGATGCGGATTATGTCCACATAACTTCCAACAACACCATTTACGGAACAAAGTTTCCATACATACCCGACACGGGAGATATCCCGCTGGTCAGCGACATGTCTTCATGCATACTGTCTGAGAAAATCGATGTCAGCAGATTCGGCCTTATTTATGCGGGAGCACAGAAGAACATAGGACCTGCCGGCGTGACCATTGTCATAGCAAGAGAAGAGCTTCTGGGACATGCAGGAGAAAATATTCCCGTTTACCTGGATTACAAGACGCATTCAGACAACGGATCCACATATAATACACCTCCCTGTTTTGCCATATACATTGCAGGGCTGGTTTTCAAAAAGATAAAGAAGGACGGCGGTATATCCGCCATCGAGAAGAAGAACAGAGTAAAGGCAGATAAGCTTTACGGATTTATAGATTCAAGCGATTTCTACAAATGCCCCACAAGGAAGAAGGACAGGTCTATAATGAATGTGGTTTTTGTCACCGGAGACGGAGAAAAAGACAAGAAATTCGTTTCGGAGGCAAAGGCTCTGGGTATGCATAATCTCAACGGACATCGTTCCATAGGCGGTATGCGTGCCAGCATATATAACGCGATGCCCGAAGAAGGCGTAGATACACTTATTGAGTTTATGAAGAAGTTTGAGGCAGAGAACAAATGAAATATCTGATTCTTGTTCCCGATGGAGCCGGGGATGAAAAAATAAAAGAGCTGGGAGGTGCGACTCCCCTGGAGAAGGCACATATGCCGGTGATAAA
>JAAYYX010000113.1 GCA_012515135.1 Clostridiales bacterium
CAGGATTATCCCCGGCTGGCAGCACTGGATAAGCCGGCACTCAAACCATCAATGCTGCCGGAAGACAGATTCAGGTTCGTCCAGAAAAATGTAGATGTACTGGACTTTACAGAGAACACTCTACTCACTATACCCCTTGAAGAGGTGGCGGAAAAAGCACCCAAATGGTACAATTCACTTTTTGTGGAGCACGATTACGATACCGAAAACAGACTTAAGGACATGGGACGTAAACAGCAGGTAATATCCACCACATGTGAAAGGATGCTCAAAAATGAAGAGCTGGTATCCACCATGAGAGAAGTATTAAAGACCCTGCATGATCATTACAAATATCCTGTGGATATAGAATTCACCATAAACTTTTCCGAAAAAGGAGAGTTCCTTATAAATCTTCTTCAGTGCAGACCGCTGCAGTCAAAGGGAACCGGAATAGCGGGAGTTAAGATCCCGGAGGTGCCTGAAGAAAAAATGTTTATGAAGCTTTTCAAGAATACCATGGGCGGTCCCACAAAAATGGAATTTGACATGGTAGTGATAGTCGATGCCAAAGGGTATGCGGAAATGCCATACAAAGAAAAATTCTCTGTGGCAAATGCCATACACGCGGTCAATACTTATGCGGGGCAGAACAAAAAAAGCCTTATGATACTGGGGCCGGGCAGATGGGGAACAAATTCGGCAGAACTGGGCATCCCGGTAAGATATGCCCAGATAAGCAATGTGAATGCCATATTCGAAATGTCCTTTGAAAGCAGCGGACTTATGCCGGAGCTTTCTTTTGGGAGCCATTTCTTCCAGGATCTTGTGGAGACCAACACTTTTTATGGGGCTGTTTTTGAAAAAGACAGTTCAGAGGGAGTAAAAAGCATATACAGGCCCCAGGTACTTGAAAACGAAAAAGAAGTATATGACGAAATACCGGATACCATCAAGGCCCTTAGAAACATAATAAAAGTATATGAACTGGAAGAAAGCAGGATGGTCCTGGTGGCAGACAGCAAAGGGGAAGAAACCGTTTGTTGGAAGGAGAAAGAAAACCCCAAAAGCAGTAAATAGATAAAAACCGCTTTGCCAAAAGGACTGCAGGGATACTTAATAGAAACTTAACAGATTTAACAGATTTAACAGAAATATAACGGTATTTTTAATACTCCCGTAACAATACGGGGGTATTATTTACTTGTAAACAAAAGTTAAAAAAATAAAACGGCGGCGAAAAAGGATCCGCCGAAGGATGCAAGGGCATTCAGGAAGGAAAGAAAAATGAAAAAGAACAAGATCAAAAAAATCATAGTGCTGGGACTGGCAATGGCACTGACAACAGGAGTCATGTCAGCCTGCGGAGGAGAAAGCGGAAACGATGAGCAAAAAAGCTCCGGAGAAACTGTGGTCATAGCTGGGTCCACATCAGTACAGCCCCTTTCGGAGGTGATGGCAGAAGAGTTCATGGCAGATAACGAAGGTACGTCAGTCGAGGTCCAGGGCGGTGGCTCGGGACAGGGCATAAAGTCCATCCAAGAGGGCATAGCGGACATCGGATCTCTTTCAAGAGAAGTAAAGGATGAAGAAAAAGGTTCTGTAAAAGAAGAGTACATAATAGCCATGGATGGCGTGGCAGTGGTAGTCAATACAGAAACCGAAACGGAAGATATCACCATTGAAGAACTTGAAAAGATATACACCGGTGAGATCACAAACTGGAAAGAGCTTGGCGGAAAAGATGCGGAAATAACCGTGGTTTCCAGAGAAGAAGGATCCGGTACCAGAGGAGCTTTCACGGAAATAACAGGTGTACTTGTTAAGGACGACGAAGGCAACGAAACAGACAACACAACTGCAGACGCCCTGGTACAGCCCTCAACGGGATCAGTTATAAAAACTGTTTCTTCAACACCCGATTCCATAGGATATGTTTCACTGGCGGCAGTAAGTGATGAAGTCAAGGCATTGAAGGTGGAAGGCGTTGAGCCCTCAAAGGACACTGTGCTGGACGGGACCTACAAGATCTCAAGACCCTTTGTATACGTTACCGGCAACGATATAAGCGAATCGGCAAAAGCTTTCATAGACTTTGTTTTGAGCGACAAAGGACAGGAGCTTGTAGAAGAAAACGGTTTCATACCGGTACAGTAATATGAGCGCAAAAGAAAAGATATTTGAAAAACTGATACTCATAAGCGCCGTTGTCTCTGTGGCAGCGGTCGCTTTGATAACTGTATTTATATTCAGCTCCGGCCTGCCCGCCATCAGGGAAACAGGAGTAACGGAGTTTATTACTGGAACAGACTGGAGTCCCACAAACGGTCAGTTCGGCATACTCCCCCTTATTGCGGGGACGCTGGCCGTTACGGCACTGGCCCTGTTGATAGGGATCCCCACCGGCGTGGGCTGCGCCCTATTCCTGGCCGAAATCACAGGAGAAAAAACCGCACGGATATTTCGCTCGGCCATAGAACTTCTGGCAGGCATACCTTCGGTGGTATACGGATTCTTCGGCCTGGTAATTCTGGTGCCGGTCATAAGGAATGTTTTCGGAGGCAGCGGATTCAGCATAATCGCAGGAGGTATAATACTGGCAGTCATGATACTTCCCACTATAGTAAGTATTTCGGCAAACTCAATATCTTCAGTTCCGTCAGAGTTCAGAGAAGCATCCCTTTCTCTTGGTGCTGACCGGCGGGAAACTATAATGAAAGTGATACTTCCGGCTGCAAAGTCAGGTATATTTTCATCTGTCATACTGGGAATGGGAAGAGCCATAGGGGAAACAATGGCTGTCCTGCTCATAACAGGCAATGTGGCAAAGATGCCGGAAGCCATTACTGATCCGGTGGCCACTCTGACCGGGACCATAGCCATGGAAATGCCATATGCGACGCCGCAACATCAGCAGGCTCTTTTCGGCATAGGAATAATACTTTTTGTCATAATAGTACTGCTCAACGGAACAGCTCAGCTGATAATGAAAAGGTTCGGGGGTGCAGGGTCATGATGAAAGAAAACATAAGAGAAAAAGGTCCAAAAAAGCTTAAAAGTCTTCTTTTCACCGGAACTATCCAGATAATAGCGGCTATTACCCTGGCAGCACTGCTCATCATAATAGGATATATACTTGTGAAAGGACTGCCCGGCATAACATGGGAATTTCTTTCGGAAGATCCCAGTGCCATGGGCAGAGAAGGAGGAATCTTTTCAATAATAGTGGGGACACTTTATGTGACAGTCCTGGCTGTTTTGATAGCAATGCCCATAAGTGTGGGGGCAGCCGTTTACTTCAACGAATATGCATCAGGGAAAAAGGCCGTGACGGTAATAAGGTTTTTTACCGAGGTTTTGGCAGGAATACCGTCCATCATATTCGGCCTTTTCGGATTTGCATTCTTTGTGGTTTTTCTGGGTCTTGGATGGTCCTGCTTATCGGGTGGGCTGACACTTACAATAATGATATTGCCAACGATAATAAGGACAACGGAAGAAGCCCTAAAAACTGTACCCATGGCATATAGGGAGGGAAGTCTTGCTCTCGGTGCCACAAAGTGGCAGACTATAGTAAAGGTTGTACTTCCCTGCTGCAGGGGGGGCATCCTGACAGGCCTGATACTTGGTCTTGGCAGAGCCATCGGAGAAACAGCCGCAGTAATGCTTACTGTAGGCGGATCCCTTAATATGCCGGTGTCTGTTATGGATTCCGCAAGGACCATGGCACTTCACCTTTACAATCTGGCATCTGAAGGAATAAGCGAAGAAAAAACTTATGCCACCGCAGCGCTGCTCATCATAGTTATACTTATAATAAATACTGCTGCAAACAATATAGGTAAAAGACCTTTTAAAGGGGGAAGACACAAAAAAATATTACTTCAAGGAGTAAAAGATGAATAATAAAAAAACAAAATTTGAGATAAAGGATCTCGACCTCTATTACGGAGATTTTCAGGCCCTGAAAAAAGTTGGGATAGATATTTATGAAAGGGAAATAACAGCACTTATAGGTCCTTCCGGATGCGGCAAATCGACTTTTTTAAGGACACTGAACAGGATGAACGATCTGATACCGGGCACCAGGATCAAAGGGCAGGTGAAGTTCGATAATAAGGATATCTATGATAAAGACACCGATGTGATAGGACTGCGCAAAAAGGTGGGAATGGTTTTTCAGAAACCCAACCCTTTTCCAAAAAGCATATATGACAATATAACCTTCGGGCCCAGGATACACGGCATAAGAGAAAAAAACCGGCTGGATGAAATAACAGAAAGCACCCTTAAGGAAGTAGGCCTTTGGAATGAAGTAAAGGACAGATTGAACAAGTCTGCACTGGGCCTTTCGGGCGGACAGCAGCAAAGACTTTGTATAGCCAGGTGTCTGGCGGTGGAGCCGGAAGTGCTTCTAATGGACGAACCCACTTCGGCCCTTGACCCTGTGGCGACCTCAAGAATAGAAGCCCTTCTGCAGGATCTGGCAAAAAAATACACCATAGTAATAGTGACCCATAACATGCAGCAGGCCGGCAGGGTATCCGGATACACATCTTTTTTTCTGACGGGAGAAATAATAGAGACCGGACTCACAGAAAAAATATTTTCTGTTCCGGAAAATAAAAAGACAGAAGAATATATATCAGGACGCTTTGGCTGATAAAATGTCGAAAACCATAAAAGAGAAAGGAGAAAACAAAATGGCCACAAGACCGAAAATGGATGAAGAATTAAAAGAGATCAACAAGAAAGTCATAGAAATGGCTGCTTTGATAGAAGAAACTATAAGAAGTTCAATAAAATCTTTAAAGGAAAAGGATGTTGAACTGGCAAGAAAAATAATAGACGGGGATGAGAAAATAGACGATATGGAGGATGAAATAAACTCCGACTGCTTCAAATTTCTCGCCACCCAGTCTCCGCTGGCGGGAGATCTCAGGTACTGTATTTCCATAATGAAAATGATAAGGGATCTGGAGCGCATCGGGGATCATTGCGAAGATCTGGCGAAATACACTTTGCGTCTGGAAAGTCAGGAGTATTACAAGGAGCTTATAGACATACCCAGAATGGCAGATATGGCAGCAAGGATGGTAAGCAATGCTATAAGAGCTTTTGTGGAAAAGGATCTGAGGATGGCAAGAAAGGTCTGGAAGAGCGATGAAGAGGTCGATGAACTTTTTCGATACATATATGAAGAACAACTGGATATCGCAGAAAAAAACACAGAAAACGCCAGAACCGCCATCTCCTTTGCCTTCGTTGCGGCACACCTGGAAAGGATCGCTGATTATGCCACGAACATTTGTGAAGAAACAGTTTTTTCTCTGGAAGGCAGATACAGGATGGCTCTTTGACAAAGAAGAGGATCTCGGCATAAAGAAAAAACGAGAAACACAGGAAAAAAGAAGAGAGCCCGCAGATGGCGGGCTCTTTTATTATTATGCTATTCAAAATTTTTATTTCGTGTATAATGTTAATGATATGGACACACGAAAGGGATTAGTAACGAACATAATTTTTTTTGCAGTACTTTTATGCCTTATGGCATTGTGTCTTGGTGTAGGTAAATATTCCCTGAATATATTCGGCGAGATGTCCGATATGGATATAAACATGCTTTTGGGAGTCAGGCTCCCCAGAGTCCTGGCGGCTGTTTTTGTGGGAGCCGCCCTTTCTCTGGCGGGGGCGGTATACCAGGGAGTTTTCAAAAATCCCCTTGTTTCACCTGAATTTCTGGGCATATCCACAGGGGCATGTGTAGGGGCGGCGGTGGCCATACTCATGTCTTTTTCGGCGATTTTTATACAGGCCTTTGCATTTCTGGGAGGCATATCAGCAGTAACTCTTACCCTTCTCATTCCCAAGGCCCTTAAAAGCAGTTCGAATATAATGCTGGTCCTGGCAGGCATAATAGTAGGCGGTGCCATGTCTTCCGTTTTGGGATTCATAAAATATATAGCAGATCCCGAGACACAGCTGGCATCTATCACTTACTGGCAGATGGGAAGTTTTGCATATGTGGACATGAACAGTCTTCTTTATGTTCTGCCCTTTGCCATTGCGGCCGCATTTTTGATCCTGGCAATGTCATGGTGGGTGGACATACTTTCCCTTGGTGAAAATGAAGCCCAAATGCTGGGCGTATCCGTGGGGGTAATGAGGGGAGTCTTTATAGTCTGTGCCACGGTGCTTACTGCAAGTGCCGTATGCATAGCAGGAACTATCGGATGGGTAGGTCTTGTGATACCTCATCTTTGCAGAATGATAGTCGGACCGGCAAACAGAGTACTTCTACCTTCCGCATGTTTTCTGGGAGGCATATTCCTTCTGACAGTTGACACTGCCACAAGGCTCATAGGACCGGCAGAAATGCCCATAAGCATACTCACCGGAATAATAGGCGCACCGTTTTATGCATGGCTTCTTTACAGGCAAAGGAGCAGACTGAGATGACGGAACAAATGAATACAGATGAAAAAATCATATATGAAGCAAAGGACGTTTCATTTACATATCCCAAAGGAAGCAGGCAGATACTGGATAGTGTTTCTCTTGTATTAAAGAAGGGAGAGATCCTTTCTGTGCTGGGGGCAAACGGAGCAGGAAAAACCACATTGCTCAACTGCATGGCGGGGCTTCTTAAACCGGATCACGGAAGTATAGAACTCTGCGGCAGAAACACAAAGGAAATGACAGCCAAGGAAATCGCCGGCAAAACGGCCTATGTCCCGCAGCTTCATACTCCGGCCTTTGACTATAAAGTGGGAGATTTTGTCCTTATGGGAAGAGCTCCAAAAAAGGGAACTTTTGAGAGCCCCGGAGAAGAAGATAAAAAGATAGCATCAAAAGTCCTCAAGGAAATGGGCATAGAACATCTTTCAGACAGGTCATATATAGAAATAAGCGGAGGAGAAAGGCAGCAGGCTCTTATAGCAAGAGCCATGGTCCAGGAGCCTGAGGTCATTCTTTTTGATGAACCCACTGCACATCTGGACTTCGGCAATCAGCACAGAGTCCTTGATATGATAAGAAAAATGACTTCTGAAGGATTTGCAATAGTCATAACGACACACAACCCGGATCACGCACTGATGCTGGGAGGAAAGACAGCCATAATAGACAGCAAAGGTAAGATGATCCAGGGAAAGGCTTCAGAAATACTTACCGAAGAAAGACTTTCAGGGATATATGAAACGGATATAAGGCTTATATATATAGAAGAGATCGGCCGCAAAGTCTGCGTGATGCCGGATTTTTGATAAGAGGATATAAATGAAAAAATCACTTTGCATATTGCTTATACTTGCACTGGTGCTTACTGCTGTTTCATGCGGCATTGAGAAAACTGAAACACAAAAGCCAGGAACTGTCATCGAAAAGGACAGTGAGGGTTTTGTTATTATCGATCAGGCAGGCAGGGAAGTCTATGTTCCAAAAAAAGTAAAAACTGTGGCATACTGTTACAGAGTGCCGGCCAGGGTCCTTATCAGTCTTGGTATGGGCGATTCCATAACCGGAGCAGGAAAGGTGGACGATTTTCTTAAAAAGGTCCAGCCGTCTCTGGCAGATGTGCCTTCTGTGGGAACAGGAGTAATAGACATTGAAGCTTTGGCAGAATTGGCTCCGGA
>JAAYYX010000114.1 GCA_012515135.1 Clostridiales bacterium
GACCTTTACGATCAGGCCATGTCTGCTGAATGGTCAAAGGAATTCTGTGAGACATTCGCATCAAAAAAAGAATATCTTGAAAAGGGGTTTGGCTATGGAGTTGTCACGGCCGGAAAACTTGTTTCGGGAGCATCCACAATGACAGTTTATGACGGAGGGACCGAGACTCAGGTGGCCACAAATAAAAAGCACAGAAAAAAAGGTCTTGCCCTTTCATGTGCAGCGGCATTCCTTCTTGAATGCCAAAGAAGAAAAATAAGGGCATGCTGGGATGCGGCAAACACGGCATCAAAAAAGATGGCAATAAAGCTGGGGTATGAATATAAAGGAATATATATGACGATCCATATGCATAAGTAAGAGACAGATCGGATCCGATCGGAAACACACAAAAGGCGTGGAAGACAAAAAATACTGAAAAACAAAATACAAAAATACTGAAAGACAAAACACAAAAATACTGAAAGCCAAAGCATAAAAAATACTAAAGACAAAATATATCAGTATTTTTTAAGAATATTTTCCAGCCTTCTCTTGTATTCTGCCCTGACAGATGCCGGACTTATGATCTCAATATTTTCACCAAACTGAAACAGCCAGTAATACAGGCCATCGCTTTCGGAGGCTTCCACAGTGGCAAGAAAGCAGAATTCACCCTTGGAAGAGGGGCTTTTTTTGTTTTCTTCTTTTTTTATTATGATATTATCCCCGAACTGGTCCAGAAGATGATCTATCATACTTTCGCAGGTGCGCAGCTGGAGATGTATTTTTTTGCCTCCGTAGTGATGGATACTATTTTTGACATACTCAGAAATGGCATAGTTGGGATCCGGGCCCGCCGTTTCGCAAGCCGGACGGGAAGGAATGTCAGTCAGCACGAAATTCCTCATTCGGTCCAGGCGATACCAGGTAAGACCCTCATGACCATCGGTGTTGCATATGAGGTAATAAAAATCATTGCCCCAGACAAGGGAGTAGGGGCTGACTGTATAAAGGCAGCCGTCTTTGCGAAGATGAGACTTGAGGTCCGGACCAATATATGTATACTGGAAAGAAACCTTGTGGCCCTTTATCAATGCCCGGAGGAAGACATCTATGGCAATCTGGGTGGTCTTGTTCCTTGTTTTGGCGTGGGAAGAAATATAAGTTGTCTGTTTAAGAGCTTTTCGGCTTTCTTTGCATGTGGTGGCCAGCAGTTTATCTACTAAAGTCTTTGACACATTGCGGGTAAGACACTTGGCCTGCAATACTGCATCGATAAGAATTTTGATCTCCCAGTCCTCGAACTGACGGCTTGCCATGTAGCAGCCCTTTTTCTTGTCTGCGCACATGATTATATCAAAACCGTATTCCATAAGCAGCCTTATATCACTGCTGACCGATTTTCTTTCTGCGCTTATGCCTTCTGCCTGGAGCTTTCCGCATATCTGTCCGGCCGTGATGGGGTGTTCCTCATCTGTTTCTCTTAATATGTCCATTATCTTGAGCATTTTTAATTTTGTTTTTTCCATGTGGGTACCTCCGTGAGTGGATCTTGATTTTATATATGCATATTATAACATATCACCTGACCAATAAAAAGGACAAGTAAAAGCCGGTTTTCGTGCTATAATGCGTTCACAGAAGAGGAAGGAGAATAGTAATGAAGCCAAAACATATTACCATAACCGGACTTTCATATCATGGGGACGACCGGTTTCTTTACAGACCGGGAAGAGTTTTTAAGTGTGTAAAAGAAAAAGAAAACCCCTATGATGAAGAGGCCATCGGTGTTCAGCTGGAAGGAATAAAGATAAGGGGATACGTGGCCAACAGTGTCAATACCGTGGCTAAAGGAACCATGAGTGCAGGCAGGATATATGACAAAACAGATAATGAATTCGATATAATCGTTCGTTTTGTAACAAGGGCAAGTGTTATATGCGAAGTCATTGAAGAAACTGAAAAATAGAGATGGGGCAAAAAGGAGATGATCAAAAGTGTGTGATTTTTTCGTTGATGAAGAAAATGA
>JAAYYX010000115.1 GCA_012515135.1 Clostridiales bacterium
ATTCCTGCGTCGAAAAATTTCACTGGGCCACCGGCAAAACATGCAAAAAATGTGGTAAGATCCTGGAAGAAACATATAAAAATGATTATTGTTATGACTGCATGGATACGAAGCATGTTTTCAGAAAGGGATATACATGTTCCCGTTACGGACTCTATGAAAGAGCAGTAATGATGGATTACAAGTATAATGACAAATCATATATCGGAAGAAAACTGGCTGAAATAATGGCAGACAGGATGAAAAAAGAAGAGATCATATGGGATATGGTCATACCGGTGCCGGTGCATCCTTCAAGGGAAAAGAAAAGAGGGTATAATCAGTCAGAACTTCTGGCGAAGTATTTTGCAGAAAAAGCAGATATCCCCTTTGACGGCACTATACTGATCAGAAACAAAAATACAGAACCAATGAAAGCTCTGGATCTTGCAGAAAGAAGGAGCAACATCAAAAATGCGTTTTGCATCAAAAAAGGCAGAGAAAAGTATATAATAGACAAAGAGATCCTTCTTGTAGATGATATTTTCACCACCGGCAGTACTCTTGACAGCTGTAGCCTTGAGCTAATAAGAAAAGGAGCATCGGCAGTGGATGTGCTGACATTTGCAGCGGGAGTCAATTTATCGACGGGATAGAATAGTCGCTTCAGGTCTGTGGTTGAAAGTCCAGGCCAGCTGCGGGCAAAAGGACCCACGTAAACCGTTTTTGCGGCGAGCATGGCGCAGTCTAGATGTAAGTCCTCCGGACAAAGTCCGGCAGGCAGGTGTGGGGGCAAAGACCAGGTCAGCTGAAGCGACTATTGTATTATCAGAAAAGGATATGTTATAATAAAACCGGGCTATTTTATGCATATATTCAGCAAAGGAGGTACATGAAATGAAGGTTGTGATAGCAAGCAAAAATATGAATGCCAACGATCGTCTAAAAGATACTATCGAAAAGAAAATGGAGAAATTAAGCAAATATTTTTCCGATAATATAATTGTGAATGTGACCCTTTCCGCAGAGAAAAACAGACAGAAAATAGAAGCGACAATACGGGTAAGAGGGATGATTTTCAGAGCGGAAGACGTATCCGGAGACATTTATGAAGGTATAGATAATGTGGTCGAAAAACTGTCGACTCAGATGTCCAGATTCAAGACTAAGATACAGAAAAAACATAAGGACAACAAGGATTTTGTGTTTGCGGACTGGCCTGAAGAGGTTCAGGAAGAAATAAAAGTAGTAAAAACAAAAAAATTCGAACTTGAACCAATGACCACAGACGAGGCCATCCTCCAGATGGAAATGCTTGAACATAATTTCTTTGTTTTTCTTAATATGGAAACAGACAGCGTAAATGTGGTATACAAGAGAAAGGACGATGACTACGGCCTTTTGGAGACAACATACTGATAAAGGAGGCTGACTTGAGAGGAACTGTATGGAAGGATTTTTAAATAATCTGGCATCCGACATAGGAGTTACGGACATTATCGACATACTTATAGTGGCTTTCGTTGCATACAAGATACTGGGCTTCATAAGAGAAAGCAGAGCTGAGCAGCTTGTCAAAGGTCTGCTGGTTTTGGTAGCGGCTTTTTTTCTATCCGACTGGTTTCAGCTTCATACTCTGAACTGGATATTAAAGGGTACGATGACGGTGGGCATAATCGCCCTTATAGTGGTATTCCAGCCCGAACTCAGACGAGGTCTGGAATACATGGGAAGAAGCAAGATAATAAAACCGGTATTCGGCAAGGTGGACAAGGTCAAGGCCAAAATGATAGTTACGGAATTTGCTGAGGCACTGGAGACAATGTCCACAGACAAGACCGGAGCCCTTATTGTAATTGAGAGAGAAACAGCCCTGGAGGACATTTGTGAGACCGGCACCATAATCAATGCCGATATTTCGGCTGAGCTTATTGTGAATCTTTTTTACGAAGGATCGCCTTTGCATGACGGTGCAGTCATTGTGAGGGGCGATAAGCTTTATTCTGCGGGATGTGTGCTTCCACTTACACAAAACAAAAATCTTTCAAAGGATCTGGGAACCAGACATAGAGCAGGCATAGGAATAACTGAAAATTCGGATGCCCTGGTTCTTGTTGTTTCTGAAGAAACAGGCATAATTTCCATTGCTGAAGACGGTAAACTTGACAGATTTCTTGATATCAAAACAGTTGAAAAGATACTGCTCAATGTTTATATAAACAAGGGAAATGACAAACAGGTTTCAGGACTAAAATCGGCAATAGACAGACTGGGGAGGAAAAAAGATGTTTCAGAATAAGACAATGAATTTGATCATCTCCGTAGTCCTTTCGGTGGCCCTTTGGATATATGTAGTGGGAGAGGTAAATCCTGAAACAACAAAAAAATACGATGATATAAAAATCGATTTCACAAATGAAGAAAGTCTCGCCCAAAACGG
>JAAYYX010000116.1 GCA_012515135.1 Clostridiales bacterium
GCCCGTTCCCGTTGACATGATGAACCATAAAGTTCCCAAAAGATAACAGGCAAAAAGCCCGGCGGTTATGGATAAAACGATCCAAAGAAATGATTGTTTTCTGTTTTTGGTGATATCTATCAGAATGCCGCAGATCAGTGCGGAAAAAATATATCCGACTATATAACCCCCGGTGGGCCCTGCGATTATCCCGGCGCCTCCGGTGAAATTATGGAAGAATGGCGCTCCGGCAGCTCCGAGAAGAACATAAACCACCATGCTCATGCTGCCGTATCTGGGGCCCAGAAGACCTCCGGCCAGGGAAGTTACCATTGTGGCCAGTGTAACAGGCACCGGCGTAAAGGGAAGAGGAATCGATATCCATGCACCCACAGCTGTGAGAGCTGCAAATAAAGCACATAGTATAAGGTAAGTGGTTTTGCTGTAATGATGAACAGATCTTTCCATATATTTCTCCGGGATATCTTCTCAAGTATTTGTTCTGAAGCAGCGGACTTTTATGCCAGTATAAAACAGCCCAAAAAAAATGTCAACCCAAAAACATTTTTAGGTTGACAATAGTTTTTATTTTATTCACTCTGCAAATTGACTGTTGTAGAGTTTCGCATAAAACCCGTTCTTTTCTATGAGGCTTTCATGGGTTCCCTGTTCTTTTATATTGCCTTCATCCATTACAAGTATCCAGTCCGCATCTCTTATTGTAGAAAGTCTGTGGGCTATAATAAAACTGGTACGTCCTTTCATAAGATTTGCCATGGCTTTCTGGATCAGACTCTCGGTCCTGGTGTCAACAGAACTGGTCGCTTCATCAAGAATAAGGATCGGATTGTCCGCCAGGATGGCTCTTGCTATGGTCAGCAGCTGTTTCTGGCCCTGTGATACATTTGAGGCTTCTTCATTGAGTTCCATATCATAGTCCTTTGGAAGAGTCATTATGTAATGATGTATATGTGCCGCTTTTGCCGCATCCATGACTTCTTCGTCGGTGGCTTCCATCCGCCCGTATCTGATGTTGTCTTTAAGGGTGCCGCTGAAAAGCCATGTATCCTGAAGCACCATGCCGAAAAGCCGGCGCAGATCCTTTCTGCCAAAATCCTTTATGTTGTGACCGTCTATCAGGATAGAACCGGAGTTGAGTTCATAATATCTCATAAGCAGTTTTACTATTGTTGTCTTTCCCGCTCCTGTGGGGCCCACTATGGCCACCCTGTCACCGGGAGAAGCCTCGTATGAGAAGTCCTTTATGACCGGCTCTTTTTCATTATATCCGAAATTTATATTTTCAAATTTCACAGAGCCCTTTACAGTATCGGCATCTTCTTTGAAAGTGCCCTCATCTGCTTCTTCATCCGTGTCAATGAATTCAAAAACTCTTTCTGCCGCAGCCGCTGTGCTTTGAAGCATATTTGCTATATTGGCCGCCAGAGCAAGAGGGTGATTGAAAGACCTTACATACTGTATGAAAGCCTGAATATTTCCAATGGTCACTTTGCCGTTTATGGCAAGATATCCGCCCAGTATGCATACAGCCACATAACCCAGGTTGCCTATGAAATTTGTCATTGGCATCATAAGTCCGGAAAAAAACTGAGATTTCCAGGCTGATTCGCAGAGCTTATCATTTATCTCATCAAATTTTTCAAGGGACTGCTTTTCTCTGTTGAAAGCTTTGATAACTGTATGACCGGTATACATTTCTTCCACATGACCGTTCACGTTGCCCAGGAATTTCTGCTGGTCTTTGAACTGCTTCTGGGATTTTCCCACAACGAGCCTTATTACCAGGAACGAAAGAGGCAGGACCACCAGGGCCGTAACAGTCATTGGAAAACTTATTCGCACCATCATGACCAGGATGCCGGCTATGGTGACCAGACTTGTGATGCTTTGGGTTATGCTCTGAGAAAGAGTCTGATTAACGGTTTCCACATCGTTGATGACTCTGCTTTGTATTTCTCCGTGGGTTTTTCCGTCAAAATATTTGAGCGGCATCCGGTCCATTTTTGCCGAGATCCTTTTGCGAAGATTGTATGTGACCTTTTGGGATATATTCGCCATGATAAAACCCTGGGCCGTGGAAAAAACAAAACTTATCCCGTATATGGCAGCAAGAAACAGAAGTATCTTAAGCAGGTTTTCGAATATTATGCCGCCGCCCATAAGACCTTTTACAACTTCATCTGTGGCATCTCCCAGAATGTCCGGAGACAGAATGGAAAATGTGGTGCTGACGATGGCAAAAAGGAACACGAAGAAAAGGCTTATCCTATAGGGCCTGAGGTATGAAAGGAGGGTTTTCATGGTGGGGCGGAAGTTCTTTGCCTTTTCTCCCGGCATCATGGCTGCCGGACCACCTCCGCCGGGGCCGCGTTTCCTTGGACCTGTGGAAGGGCCGGGTTTTGCCCCATCAATGCCTGAGCC
>JAAYYX010000117.1 GCA_012515135.1 Clostridiales bacterium
CCTCCGGCAGAGAAGTGTATGCCATAGGAAAGATAAGTGATATATTCAACGGTCAGGGGATCACAGACTCTGTACATACAAAAAGCAATAAGGACGGAGTAGAAAAAACCATAGAAGCAATGAAAAAAGATATTGAAGGACTGATATTCACAAATCTTGTGGATTTCGATTCCAAATACGGACATCGTCGTGATGGAACGGGTTATTCCCATGCCATTGAAGAATTTGATGCGCTTCTGCCGGATATAATAAATTCAATGAAGAAAGAAGACGTTCTTATCTTATGTGCCGATCACGGCAACGACCCTCTGCACAGCGGATGGGATCACACCAGAGAATACATTCCCTGTGTAATATTCGGAGAAAACATAATCCGGGGGAAAGATCTGGGTACGAGGGATTCCTTTGCGGATATATGCGCAACGGTCACCCACATGCTGGGAAGCGAAAATACCGGTAACGGCAAGAGTTTTTACCCCTCTATCAAAGCAGGGTAGGGAAGAGCAAAGGGAAAATATTACAAAAATGGTTGACATTGACTTTATGTTATGATATGGTTAATATAAGCCATATTGTTTTTATGTGCATAAGGAGTGGATATCATGAGTACTGCCGCAGGAAAAAGAATAGTCTTAATAACTTTCATGTTCATGGCCCTTTTCTGTTTATATGCAATTTTTGATGCAGAAGAGGTAAGCGCAGATACAACCACCAGATCCGGAGTTATCAAAAACGGCCCTCTTAATCTGAGAACAGGCCCGGGCACCGATTATTCGGCATCAGGCACTATTGCCAAAGGCAAAAAGGTAACAATAACGGCAACCACCAAAAGAAACGGCAGCACTTGGTACAAAATAAAATATAGGTCAAAGACCAGGTATGTTGCAGCAAAATACGTAAAAGCCGGCAAAACCATAACGATAACTTACAGCAAATCAAAAACGGCAGTAGTAAAGAATGGCCCTCTCAACGTAAGGAGCGGCCCTTCCACCGGCAAAAAGAAACTGGGATCCCTGGCAAAGGGGAAGAAGGTTACGGTAAAAGCATTATGTAAAGTAAGTGGCAGTTACAGCTGGTATAAGATCACATATAAATCCAAAACAGCTTATGTATGTTCTTCATATATTAAAATCAAGACCGCAGTATCTTCTTCGGGATCGGCCACCGGATCCGTCACCTATACAGGGACAAATGCACAAAAGGTCATAGCGTGTGCCGAGTCAAAGCTTGGCTGCGCCTATCAGTTGGGAGCGTCCGGACCGGATAAATTCGACTGCAGCGGTTTCGTATACTGGGTAATGAAAAACTGCGGTGCCCAGACATATATAGCGGCACCATCAACAGGCTTATGGAAGACGACTTATGACAGTAAATATGCCGCATACAGCATCGGTACAGACTATACTGATGCTTTGCCAGGCGATATAGTAGTGTTTTCCACAAACGGCCGGATGTCAGGAATAACACATGTAGCTTTTTATTACGGAAACGGCAAGATAATACATGCCAGCAGTTCATCCACCGGTGTGTGTGTGAGCAGCATCACCGCATCCGCGGCCGGCAAGCCGATACTGGGTATAGTCAGGATAATCAAATAAGGCTTTGAGGATATATTTATGGAAATGATCGGCATAATAGAAAAAAAGCGTGACGGCAAAAAACTTCAGTCTTCCGATATCGAATATTTCATAAAAGGATATACAAAAGGCGATATCCCGGATTATCAGGCTTCAGCTTTCCTTATGGCATGTTATATAAGAGGGCTTGACAGAGAAGAAACCTTTCTGCTGACGGAAATAATGAGAGATACGGGCAAAAAAGCAGATCTTTCATCCATAGAGGGAATCAAAGTCGATAAGCACAGCACCGGTGGCGTGGGAGACAAAACGACTCTGATAACCGGGCCCCTGGCAGCCTCCCTGGGAGTGCCGGTGGCCAAAATGAGCGGAAGAAGTCTGGGATTCACCGGCGGGACAGTGGACAAAATGGAGTCCATACCGGGGATGAAGGTTTCACTGAAAGAAGAAGATTTCATCAGACAGGTAAATGAAAAAGGGATCGCCGTGATAGGGCAGACCCCCGATATAGCCCCTGCCGACAAATTGATATATTCCCTTAGAGACGTAACGGGTACAGTTGATAATGCCAGCCTTATAACAGCCAGTATCATGAGCAAAAAACTTGCTTTGGGAAGTGACGCCATCCTTTTGGACGTAAAATGCGGCAGCGGAGCATTTATGCAGGATTATGATGATGCATGCGATCTGGCTAAAATGATGGTTTACATAGGAAATGCGGCGGGTAAAAGGACTGTCGCAGCAGTAACTGACATGGATCAGCCCCTGGGACATGCCATAGGAAACAGTATAGAAGTTATTGAGGCCATAGAAGTCCTTAAAGGAGAAGGTCCTGAGGATATAACCGAACTTTCCGTGACCCTGGCGGGGCTGATGGCATATATGGGAGAAAAAGCACCTTCCCCCGAAGAAGGCAAGCTTCTGGCAAAGGAAAAGTTATACGACGGAAAAGGTCTTGAAAAATTCAGGCAGTTCGTGGAAGCTCAGGGCGGAAACCCTGAAATAATTGAAAATTACATGCTTTTTCCACAGGCTAAACACAGTATCGACATATTGAGTGATAATAATGGATATATAGTAGGGATAGATGCCGATAAAACAGGTGAGGCTTCAAGGCATACGGGAGCCGGCCGGGAAGTAAAGGGACAGAAAATAGATCTTTCCGCAGGCATATACCTGCATAAAAAGGTGGGAGATCAAGTAAAAGAAGGAGATATCCTGGCCACCCTGCAGGGAAACAGCAAAAAAAAGCTTCTGGTTTCAGCGGGTATCTGCAAAGAAGCTTTTCACATGGCAGGAAGCAGACCGGACAAAGAACTTCTTATAAGATCGATAATAGGCCTTTGATATCCATAAAAACGATTAAAATCCGGGGAGTAAGTTAGATTTATAAAGAAAATGAC
>JAAYYX010000118.1 GCA_012515135.1 Clostridiales bacterium
AAATATCATCTTAACATAGCTTTCGGATGTACGGGAGGACAGCACAGATCCGTGGTAATGGCAAATGAATTTGCCCGTATATTCAAGGAGCAGGGCAGGAGAGTAACTCTGGAACACCGGGATGCAAAAAAATAAAATGTCTTTTTCAAGTGATACAAAAAATGAACTGGCACGGATAGTGCCTGAAAAAAAATGCTGCATGCTGGGGGAAATAGCAGGATTCATAAGAGTGGCCGGCAGTATAAAACTGGCCGGAAGAGGCCGGTTCACCATAGTCTTAAGCACCGAAAACCCTGCCATTGCCAGACATTATAAAAAGCTCATCAAAGATTATTTCAGCGTTGATGTTTCCCTTGAGATCGGCAGAGGCACAATGCTCAAAAAAGGCAAATATTATCTGATGAGCCTGGGCCCGGAAGAACTCAGCGAGCAGATACTGAGGGAAACGGGCATACTGATGATAAGAGAAGGCATGAACTATATAAGTGACGGGATATATCAGGGTCTCATAAAAACAAAATGCTGCAGAAAGGCTTACCTCAGAGGACTTTTTCTTGGAGCAGGCACTATGAGTAATCCCGAAAAAGCTTATCAGTTTGAGATAGTATGCAAAGCAGAAGCATTGGCTTCCGATGTTAAACGGCTAATGAACAGTTTTGTGGATATACATGCCAGGATTTTTCGCCGCAAAAAAGAATATGTGGTTTACACAAAAGCCGCACAGGAGGTAACAGACATACTGGCAATAATGGGAGCCCATTCCCAATATTTTGTTTTTGAGGATATCAAACTGAAAAAAGAACTCAGGAACAGGACAAACAGAATAAACAACTGCGATCAGGCAAACATAGACAAAGCAGTTGCAGCATCAGAAAGACAAATTGAAAGCGTAAAAAAAATCGATGATGTTTCGGGCCTTTCATCCATGCCCGGAAAACTAAAAGAAATAGCTTTGCTGCGTCTTGAAAATCCCGATGCCACCATGACGGAACTGGGAGAAATGATGGATCCCCCTCTGAAAAAATCCGGTGTGGCAGCAAGAATGAAAAGGATAGAGGAACTGGCAAAGAAAGGAAAATGATATGGAAGAAAAAAGAATAGCATTGCTGATAGATTCGGATAATGTTTCGGCAAAGTACCTGGATTTTATACTGGACAAGGTCAATGAAGAAGGTATCACTACATACAAAAGGATATACGGAGACTGGACCAGAACAGAGTCAAAGAAATGGAAGGATACCCTTCTGGGGAACTCCCTTACACCAATACAACAGTTCGGAAATACCGTAGGCAAGAACTCTACGGATGCGGCCATGATCATAGATGCCATGGACATACTTTATACGGGCAAGGTGGACGGATTCTGCATAGTATCCAGTGATAGTGACTTTACCAGGCTTGCCAGTCGCCTGCGGGAAGAAAACATGATGGTAATAGGCATGGGAGAAAAAAAGACTCCCACGGCTCTTATAGAGGCGTGTAACAAATTCATAAATCTGGACAGCATGCCCAAGGAAGAAACGGCACCCGCGCGAACACAGAATATAGTAAACAAAAGAACCATCGAAAAGAGAGTAAAAGACATAATCGCTGCAAACGACGACAAAAACAAATCCACGGATCTGGGGGAGATCGGCAGCAAACTCCAGAACAGGTGGCC
>JAAYYX010000014.1 GCA_012515135.1 Clostridiales bacterium
CCTTTCTTTTTCCCCTTTATTTTTTTGATTCATATCTTTTTCTCCCCGTTTATTTTTATGGAGAGCTCATCAAGCTGTCTCTGATCCGCCGATGAGGGTGCACCGCTGACCATACACTGGGCCGCCTGGTTCTTCGGGAATGCTATAACTTCTCTTATACTTTTTTCTTTTGCCATCAGCATTACCAGCCTGTCAAGACCGTAGGCCAGTCCTCCGTGAGGCGGTGCTCCGTATTTGAATGCTTCAACAAGGAATCCGAATTTGCTCTTTGCCTCTTCTTCACTTATTCCCAGGGTCCTGAACATCCTTTCCTGAAGGCTGCGGTCATGTATCCTTATGCTCCCGCCACCCAGTTCAACGCCATTCATAACTATATCATATGCCTGTGCTTTGACGCTTTGGGGATGGCTTTCCAGCTTTTCAGCATCCTTTGAGCAGGGCGATGTAAAGGGATGGTGCTTTGCCTTGAATCTTTTTTCTTCCTCATCATATTCAAAAAGAGGAAAATCCGTCACCCAAAGAAGTTCGTATTTATCATCATCCAAAAGCCCCATGGCCTCTGCTGTATACCTTCTCAAAAATCCCAGACTGTCCAGAGTTACAGATCTATTCTCGGCAACTATCAGTATAAGGTCTCCTTCTTTTGCCGAGAAGACATCGGCGATTTCCGCAAGTTGATTTGTGCTAAAGAATTTATTAACAGAAGATGTTATACCTTCCCCGCTTTTTTTCATCCATACCAGACCCGATGCCCCATAACTTTTTACTGCCTGAGTGAGTTTGTCTATGTCTTTTCTGCTGAAATGCTCTCCCCCTTTTTCTATGCATATTCCTCTTACGTCTCCTCCCTTTTGAAGGACTTTTGTGAAAACATCAAAACTGCAGTTTTTTACGGTTTCATTCAGCTTTTTCAGTTCATTGCCGAATCTGGTGTCAGGTTTATCACTGCCGTAACGTTCCATTGCTTCGTCATAGGTTAATCTTGGAAGGGGAGTTTTTATGTCTTTTCCCTTTATTTCCTTTAGGAGTTTTTTGAGAAAGCCTTCCTGTATTTTGATTATATCATCCATGTCCGCAAAGGACATTTCCAGGTCTATCTGAGTAAATTCCGGCTGCCTGTCGGCTCTCAGATCTTCGTCTCTGAAGCATCTGGCTATCTGAAAATATCTGTCGATGCCGCTTACCATGAGGAGCTGTTTGAACATCTGGGGTGATTGAGGCAGTGCATAAAAATTCCCCGGGCTGATTCTGCTGGGCACAAGATAGTCCCTGGCCCCTTCAGGTGTGGGCTTTATAAGCATGGGAGTCTCTACTTCTATAAAGCCCTGCTCATCAAAATAATCCCTCGCCAGTTTTGCTATTTTATGTCTCAGGGTCAGGTTTTTCTGCATTGATGGTTTTCTTAGATCCAGATACCTGTATTTCAATCTCAGATTATCTTCTGCATTGTCGTCATCTTTTATATATATGGGTGTTGTTTCCGCCTTTGAATATATGACAAGATCATTGGCAAATATCTCGATTTCTCCTGTGGGTATGTCCGGGTTCTTGGCTTGTCTTTCTCTGACTTCTCCTTTTATCCCGACCACAAATTCGCTTCTCAAACCGTCCGCCCTTTCAAAAAGTTCCTTTGGTATATTCTCATCGAAAACCACCTGTACTATGCCGGTCCTGTCTCTTAAATCACAGAATATAAGCCCCCCCAGGTTTCTTCTTTTCTGTATCCAGCCGTTTATAACGGCCTCTCTGCCAATATCGTCTATACGGAAGCTCCCGCACATATTTGTTCTTTTGAATGATCCATCCATTTATTTCTCCTTTTTGAGCTCAGTGAGGATTTCTCCAAAGGGTATCTGCTTTTGCGTTGAAGTTTCCATATCCTTGATCGTCACTTTGCCAAGAGCCAATTCGTTTTCTCCGATTATTACTGTGTTTCGAACTCCCATTCTATCGGCATATTTGAACTGACCTTTTATATTTCTGGCCATACAGTCCATTTCAACATGCAGCCCTTCTTTTCTGAGACCTCTCATAAGCTTCAGTGCCGCTGCTTTTGGAGCTTCTCCCATAAATGCGATGAAGGCATCTGCTCCCATGGGTTTTGGTATTTCCACTCCGTTGGAATCCATCAGCATAAGAAGTCTTTCTTTTCCCAGGCCGAAACCTACTCCCGGTATGGGTGGCCCTCCCAGTTCTTCACTCAGATGATCGTAACGTCCTCCTCCGCAAACTGTGCCCTGGGAGCCGATACTCAATGCAACGAATTCAAAGGCTGTTTTAGTATAATAGTCCAGTCCTCTTACTATTCCCGGGTTGACTTTGTACTCTATGCCCATGGAACCAAGATCGGTTTTAAGATCTTCAAAGGCCGCTTTACATTCATCACAAAGATAGTCGATCATAAGAGGAGCCTCTTTTACCAGCTCCTGATCTTCAGGAGATTTACAGTCCAGTATCCTCATGGGATTTCTCTCATATCTGTCCTTGCAGGTATCACAAAGCTTATCATATATCGGTTTGAGATATTCCCGAAGAGCATTTCTGTAACTGTCTCTGCATTTCGGACATCCTATACTGTTTATCTGAAGTTCCACATCCCTTATTCCCAGTCCTTCGATGAATTCCTTTCCCAGGGCTATTACTTCCGCATCGGCCATCATATCATTTGTTCCGAATATTTCTATTCCGAACTGATGGAACTGTCTTTGTCTCCCGGACTGGGGTTTTTCGTATCTGAAGCACGGTATATTATAATAATATTTGGAAGGCTGAGGATCAGCATACATTTTGTGCTCAACAAAAGCCCTTACCACCGGCGACGTACCCTCGGGCCTTAATGTAAGGCTTCGATCTGACTGATTCCATGTGTACATTTCTTTCTGAACTATATCAGTAGTATCTCCCACTCCCCTGGTGAACAGCTCGGTATGTTCGAAAACCGGTGTGCGTATTTCCCTGAACCCGTATCTTCTGCATATATCCGCAAAAGCTTCTTCGATGTAGTGCCACTTATACGCATCCTCCGGTAGCATATCTTTTGTTCCTCTGGGTGCATTTGTAAGCATTTTTATCTCCTCCTGTTGATTATCTCTATAAGAACGGATTATTCTTTTTTTCAAATCCGATACTTGTCGGTCCCATATGTCCCGGATATACCATGGTATCTTCGGGAAGAACGAATAATTTTTCGTGTATAGCTTTTGAAAGTTGTTCAAATGATGCCCCCGGAAAATCTGTTCTGCCCACAGATGAATGAAAAAGAGTATCTCCGCTGAAAAGGGCATTTCCCGTAAGTATGCACATCCCGCCCGGCGAATGTCCCGGTGTCATGATAAACTGCAGTTTCATATCACCGACACAAAGTTCATCTCCCTCATTCACAAGTATATCGGCATGGACTTCTATGGCCTCATTCTGTGTCATCATTGACATATTCATTGATGCATCAGCCAGCAGATCTTTTTCCGCCGCTGATGCCACGATCTTGGCTGCGGGCATGTCCTTCCTGTATCCTTTGACGCCTCCAATATGGTCTCCATGACCATGAGTAAGTATTATATACTTTATATCTGTCTCCAGTTTTCTTATTTCTTCTATCAGCCCTGTATCATATCCGCCCGGATCCACAATGAATCCCTCCTTGTTTTTTTCATCGATCACCAGATATGTGTTTACCATCAAAGGCCCGCTGGGCATGTTGAAAATTTTCATTTGCTTTTGATCTCCTAACTTCTCGTTCTGTATACTTCCGAAACGCCCTGAACATTTTTGAGGGCTCTTAATATCTTTTTCATCTGCGCAGTATTTGATATTGAAAGGGTAAGGATCACATCAATACTTCTGTCTTTACCGCTTCTGGCATTCACTCCGGCTATATGGACATCCATTGCCTCACAGGCTTTTGAAAGGTCTGAAAAAAGACCTTTTCGATCTTCTGCAATTATGGAAATGTCTGCATTGTATGATTTCTCCCTGCTGTTGTCCCATTCCACCTGGATAAGCCTTGCTTTTTCGGATAGCGGAAGGGCTACTATGTTATCACAATCTGTCCTGTGTACGGATATACCTCTGCCCTTGGTTATAAATCCTATTATCTCATCTCCGGGAACAGGGTTGCAGCATTTGGAAACTCTGATGAGCAGGTTGTCCATACCTTTTACTTTTACACCGGGGTTATCTCTTAACCTCTGTTTTTCTTTTTTTGCTTTTTCATCTATTATATCTGCAGCTTCGTTTTTCTGTTTTTTCTGTTCTTCTTTTTTGTCTTCCGTATAATACTTTATGAGGGCAGCTGCAACTCTGCTGACGTATGTGCCCCCGTTGGCCAGTTGAGTATAAAGCTCATCCGTTCCCGAAAGTCCCGATTCTTTTATATGCTTTGTGATATATGAGTTTATAAGGACCTGTCTTGGATCGTATCCCTTTTTTCTTATGCTCTTATCGATATTATCCTTGCCTTTGTCGATGTCATCGGATTTGTTTTCTTTTCTGAGCCATTGCCTTATCTTGTTTCTTGCCGTGCTGCTTTGAGCTATCTTAAGCCAGTCTATACTTGGGCCTTTGGCATTTGGTGATGTTATTATCTCTATTATTGTTCCGTTTTCAAGTTTGTGATCTATGGGTACCATCTTTCCGTTCACCTTGGCTCCCACACATTTTGCGCCCACATCCGTATGTATCTTGAATGCAAAATCCAGAGGTGTTGATCCCGAAGGAAGTTCTATGACATCTCCCTGGGGAGTAAAAACAAAGACCTGGTTCTCAAAAAGATCCACCTTGAGAGACTCCATGAATTCCGCAGGATCTTCCATGTCCTTCTGCCATTCCAGGGTCTGTCTCAGCCATGCCAGCTTTACTTCTTCCTGATCGTTTATCACACCTTCTTTGTATTTCCAGTGGGCGGCGATACCGTACTCCGCTATGCGGTGCATATCGTAAGTTCTTATCTGTATCTCGAAGGGTTTTCCGCTTTCTCCTATTACCGTTGTATGTATTGACTGGTACA
>JAAYYX010000119.1 GCA_012515135.1 Clostridiales bacterium
ATGTCATTTTCAGATTCAGCCAGGGCCCATGCTTCCGCCAGTATCAATTGTGTGACCAGTCCCGCCGGTCCCGGTGTGATCAATTCGGCTGCTGCCATCAGTTCTGCTCTTTTTACCGGGTCTGAAAATATGTGTATATAATTGATCACATTTCTGAGAGAAAACAGCATGACTCTGAATTTACTTTTGTTTTCTCTGTCATCAAGACTTCCCGAAATTATATACTCTGCTTCATATGAAAAAAATGTTTCTCTGTTTATTTCCCTGTTCTGTGCGTTTTTGAAATTCATAAGTATATAGCGATTTGTAAAATAATTCGTACTGCCTTTTTTGAGTGCATCCTGCCATGAAGATATACCTTCTTTTACAGTCTCCAATATGTTGCCGTTTTTGCTGAGCTCCCCGGAAGGAAGACTATTGATCACTCTTTCATTTCTTAATATATGATCTCTATCTTTACTTTCTTCCTGTGAATTTTTTTCCGGATCATTATTTGTCGGTTCCATAGTTCCGATGACATCATCCACCAGTCCTCTTGCAAAGGCATATTTCATATAATCTGTCACAGCACTTTCGAAAATATCCACATTTGCCAGGGAATGCCTGCTGTTATCCACATCAAGAGACAGAAGCCTGACCCTTTCGTTTTTTTCAAAAGTGTAGTCTGCATAATATGAAAATTTTTCTTTTATTTCATGTTCGTTTCCACGGAATGCAAAAATTCCGTATTCATCCATAAGCGCCTTATCGAATTCCGACAACACCGATCTGCCCGCCAGGTTGAGTATACTGTCTGAATACCCTGTTCCGGCGATTTTGCCCGCAGCGGTTATATATGCGAATACCAAAGAAAACATCACCGCTGTTATCATTATCAGAAATACTGACGCACTGCCTTTTTTCCCAAAAACCAATATGCCTCTCCTTATTTGAAAAAATCCGAATAGCGTATATATTTTTTTTCATCTACTGAAAAAACTCTGCTCTCTTTTTTTTTCGAAAAAGAATTTTGCAGAAGGCCGCTCCTTCTGAACTTTATATCTTTTTCCGACAAAAAAACTTTTTTGAAATTATATGTGCCCGCATAAACCGTTATGTTTTGAGGTACATTTTTATAGGTCTTTACTGTTCCGGTTTCAGTCCCCATCTTTTCATTCAGTTTGAGATGCATAAGGGTATTCGTGGCCGTCTCATTGTACATGAAAGAAAGTATATATATTACCGCCATAACTGACAGCATTATCAAAGGCAGAACAACTGCCGCTTCCACCATCGTTCCTCCTTTTTTGCAGTAGAGGATACTTGATGCCCGCAACTTTTTTTTCGGACGCGGCATCAGAAACCTCCGTTTAGATTCTCAAAGGTTTTATTTATAAAACTTATTATCTCCGTTTTGAATATCAAGCCCAGCACTATGGCAATGGCCACAAGTATGGCTACCTGCACCATTTCCATTCCTTTTCTGTTTTTCATTTTCGATCTCAGACTTTTGATCCTTTCTCTGTTTTTCATTTTCTACCTCCTTGTTATCAACTCATATTCATCATGGCAGGCGCTATGGTTATCATGACCAATACGAGAAGAAGTATAACTAATGTAAAAGTGAGTTTTGTCTCTGCGATGCGCCCTTTTTCTTCAGCCTGCTTTTTTCTTGCAAACCAAAGGACTTCACTTTCCTGCTTGAGTTTTTTTACCAGCTCTGAACCTTTGCTTATGTTATCGCTTATTATGTTTGAAAATCTCATCATTTCACGTACGCCGCTTCTTTTTGCAAAAGTTCTCAGTTCTAAATGAAGAGAACTGTTGGTCCCGCTGGTTTTTGTATGAATTTTATAAAGCTGATCATAAAAATATGTCCTGCTGTCCCCGTTCATTTTTTTGTGATCTTCGATCACTTTTTCGAATGCCTGATGTATGACTTCTCCCGCGTCCAGTAAAAGCACTATTTTATTTATGAATCCGGGAAGATCTTTTATGATAAAGGCTTTGGCCTCTTCTTCTTTTTTTGCTATATTTGAATAACGGTTTTTGTATAAAAAGAAAAAAACAAAAAAGCCGGCTGCCAGAATAAGAAAAGTGTTTGCGGAAGTCTTTTTCTTCCATATAAGCTTTGTTCCGTCGGGAAGTTCCAAAGGAAGTATGACCTTTGTTTTTTTTGTGTCCTCATTCAAAGCTCTGACCATTGAATTGATATTTCTTTTTAATCTTTCCTCTCTTGTCTCGTTTCTTATAAGACCCTCTTCCTGACGATCATTGCTTATGCCGCTGTTTTTAGGTTCTATGACGATCTCTAAGTCTTTGCTTATCTGTCCGTTTTCCCATACGGCTTTGACGCGGGTATCCATGACGGCGGACCTTTTGCCCTCCTTTGGTCTTTCAACTGATATGAGAACTCCGTTTTTATTTGTTTCGATTTCTGTGTCTGTCAGTATGCCGTTTACTATATTTATCATGACAGCGAAAAAGAATATCATGCCCGTAAAAA
The DNA here is from genome assembly GCA_012515135.1 of Clostridiales bacterium. GTDB lineage: Bacteria > Bacillota > Clostridia > Peptostreptococcales > Anaerovoracaceae > UBA1422. The sequence goes on from JAAYYX010000119.1 coordinate 2,486, forward strand.
TATAACGCCCAAGTATTTTTTTCTGTTCGTTTTTGACAAGTTCGGTATGATCCCCTTCTCCGTAGAGATTTTCATATCTGGTCAGCATTACATCCTGTCCGGTGGAAAGAATGCCTTTTTTTATTTTCATATTTCAGACCTCGATCCTGGTGTATTTTATTGTAAGAAAATATGCAAAAAGTATTCCTGCAAGGGCCAGGGTCATGATCAGCCTTCCCTGGATCGTCAGATACATGACTTCAAGATAATCGGGTGAAAACACATTAAGCAATAATATGACAAGGACAGGCATTATACTTATTATTTTCCCTTCGAACTGCTTTTGTGCCGTAAGTGTTTTGATTTCTCTTTCTATAGACATCTTATCCATTATCACCTCTGATGTGCTTTCAATGACTTTTTCCATATCCCCTCCGGTTTCTCTGCAGGCAAGATAGACATCCACAAAATTCCTTATATCTTCAAGGCAGCTTCTTCCCGCAAAATCAATAAGAAGTTTTTCTTCATTGTCTCTGTTTTCTGAAATACTTTTTACCATATAACGGAGCTCTCCCATAAGAGGAGTCTCGTCCTTATACATGAGTTTCAGATTTTCGAAGGCTTCCGCCAGGGCTTTTGCCATGTTTCTTCCGGTGGCCACTGATGCGGACAGGGAATAAAGCATATCTTTGAACTGTATAAGCAAAAATGCTCTTCTTTTTTCGGCCTTGTATCCGCTGTACTTTTCAAAAGCGAATAAAACCAGAAATCCGCACAGAAGGGAAAGAAAGATGCTGTTATAAAACAACAAACAGAGAGAAAAAGCCGAAATGTAGCCTATTGCAAAAAAATTTCTTCTTTCTTTATTTGACAGTTCATATGTGCCGTAATCCACATTCATTGATTTTTATATCCTTTCAGCTTTAATTTCTCTCTGTTTACCAGCCTGTTTCCCGTCCTTTCAAGGCCTTTTCCGGGAATATACTTGTATATGCTGTTCATTATTATCCTATCCTTCTCCACACCTTTGATTTCTGATATCTCCAGCACTTTTCTTTCTTTGTCCGTAAGTCTGCTAAGATGTATTATGATATCTATTCCTTCGGCTATTTGAGATCTTATGGCATCTATGGGGAAATCAGCGGCTTGCAGGAACATGGATTCCAGCCTTCTGAGCATGCCCTCTATGCTGTTTCCGTGTCCTGTGCTGAGGCTTCCGTCATGGCCGGTGTTCATGGCCTGTATCATGTCCATTACTTCTTTTCCTCTGACTTCTCCGACTATTATTCTGTCCGGGCGCATCCGCAGACTGGTCTTTATAAGATGTTGCATGGTTATTTGGCCCTTGCCCTGCACATTGGCATTTTTGCATTCCATGCGAACGATGTTCTTGATCCCCTTTATCTGAAGTTCGGCAGAGTCCTCGATGACTATTATTCTCTCTTCTTTTGGTATGTAGTCTGTAAGCACATTTAAAAAAGTTGTTTTTCCGGAAGATGTACCGCCGCTTATGAAGCAGTTGTAGCCTGTCTCAACCAGCATTTTCAGATAATCGGCGCATTCCTGTGTCAATGTTCCAAAGCCGATAAGATCCTTCATCGTAAAGGCTTTTTGAGGAAATTTTCTTATTGTAAGGATAGGTCCGTTGAGGGCAATGTTTTTATATACTGCATTTATTCTTGATCCATCATGTAATCTGGCATCTACTATGGGATTCAGTTCGTTTATTTCCCTATGGATCCCGGCAGCGGCACGCCTTATCACTTCCTCCAGATCTTCGGTTTTTTCGAATGATTCGCCGGTTTTTTCTATAATTCCGTTTCTTTCTACGAAAATATCATCTTTGCCGTTTACCATGATCTCGGATACAGTTTCATCATCCGCATAGGGCTGCAGTATATCAAGATCCTTTCTTATGGAATAGAATATCTTCATTATCATCTTATGGCTTTCACCAATGTCACAAATGGAAAGACTGCCCCTTTCAAGTACATAATGTTCGATATAGGAAAGCACTTCTTCATCTGACATCTGTCCTTCTTTTGTACTTATTGCCCGTCTTATTTCCTTGGTCATTTCATTTACATTCATTTGAATAATTTCCTTTTATTTCCTCTTTTTTACATTATAAAACAGCTGTAAATATTTTACAACTGTTTTTTCCAAACTTTTCCATTTTATTTTACGGGATCATCCCTCTTCCATCAATCCGTCGGCCAGCAGCATATCAGCTGTTTCTTTAGTGCCCATTATCCAGAGTATATCTCCTTCTTCAATAACAGCCCTTATGTTGGGATCTATTATGGGAAGATTTCCTCTCTCAATGGCCACGATAAAGCCCTTATATGCTCTTCTGAATCCGGATCTCATTATTGATTTTCTAACAAAACAGCTGTCCTTTTTTATCTGAACGGCACAGCAAATTATCTGATCTTCAGGATTCACCCTGTCAAAGGTCTGGCCGTAAACATATTCCTTAAGGGTCACCATGGGATCTTCAGGCTCTTTTATGTGTTCTGTTTCCTCAAGATGTATTATAAAGGCTTCCAGCTGGGTCCTGCTGCTTATGGCATGGAGAATGTCCCCTTCTGCAAGATTATAATCCGGCATTGGAAGATTTATGTGTCTTCCTTTCCTTATTATTTTGAATACAACCACATCAAAAAGCCTGCTGTCATAAAGCTCATCCAGTATTCTGCAGCTTTTTGTGCTGGTTATCTCAAATCCGACAACGAAAAGTTTATCATCAAGCCAGCTGCCGTCGTCCTTTTCTCCTCTTTCTTCTTTTAGTCTGTGAAGCAGTTTTTCATTGAAATTAGCTATTATTCTTGCTTCTGTTTTTATTGCCTGTCCCCTCATAAAGTCAGATCTTATGGTTAGGGCAACAATAATTATTGCGGCCGCAAGAAGTATGATATATGGAAGGTCCAGAAATTCTCTAAGCGTAAGAACTATGAAAAATACAGATATTATTATCCTGGTGGTATGCAGCATTATTAGAGGAAGGCGGTTTGCTTTGTTCTTCAGCCAGAGTTTCTGATACAAATGTCCTCTTCTGGACCAGAGAACACTTATAACAGGTATCATGATCATGCAGGTGGCCAGGGCGGCAAAAATTCTGGAATAGACAGGTGTGTATAATGCCAGAAATGGTTCTATCCATTTGACTGCGGTAATATATTCAATAAAAAGAACGGCGATACAGACAAGAACACGGCTGAAATACCGGGAAAGAAAAAGTTTCCAGTCTCTGTCCCTTCCACTTGATTCTTTTTTTTCAGAAGTGTACTTTCGCAAAAATGCCTTGACCCTTTTTGGTATTTTAGGAAATATAAATATATAGGCTTTTTCTGAATGTTTTATGAAGAAGGGCGTTATGGATATGGTAAGTACAGCCACACATACAATGATCGGATAAAGAAAATCACTTGTAACTCCCAGGGATTTCCCCAGAGCCGCTATAATAAAGGAGAATTCACCTATCTGGACCATGGATGACCCTCCCCGGACAGCCGTATGAAGATCATTCCCCGAAAGCAGTATCCCTATGGTGGAAAAAATCATCTGTCCTG
>JAAYYX010000120.1 GCA_012515135.1 Clostridiales bacterium
AAATAGAGAAAAATAAAACAAAAAAACAGCACATGCAAAAAACAATTGTAAAGGATCCGGCAAATATTCCGGAAAGCAAAACAAAGGTGTAAGCCATATAATTATTGAGTGGGAAAGGTTAAAACAGGAGGAGACAAAAGATATAAAATGGAAAGACAAGTAAAGTCAAAAGAGAATGCCATAACGACAAACCAGTATATGCTTAAATGGATAGACAGGGTCGCAAAGATATGTAAGCCAAAACAGATAGTCTGGATAACCGGTGAACAGGAACAGCTGGAGTCATTAAGGAAAGAAGCATGTGAACTTGGCATATTCCATAAGCTCAATGAAGAGAAACTTCCCGACTGCTATCTTCACAGAAGCGATCCAAACGATGTTGCCAGAGTGGAAGGTCGTACATATATATGCAGCAGGAAAGAAGAGGACGCGGGTCCCACCAACAACTGGATGGAACCCAAAGAGATGTATGAAAAACTTGAAAACCTATACGACGGTTCCATGAAAGACAGAGAAATGTACATCATTCCCTTTTCCATGAGCATCGTGGGATCACCCTTTTCAAAATACGGAATCGAAATAACAGATTCCCTTTATGTGGTGCTTTCCATGGCCATAATGACAAGGATAGGAAAGCCGGTCCTGGAAGCCATCGGAGATTCAAAGGAATTTACAAAGGGAGTACATTCAAAAGCCGGGCTTGATCCCGAAAAAAGATATATAGCCCATTTCCCCGAAGATAATGCCATAATGTCCATAAATTCGGGATACGGCGGCAACGTGCTTCTGGGCAAGAAATGTCTTGCCCTGCGTATCGCATCATACCTGGGCAGAAGAGACGGATGGATGGCTGAACATATGCTCATACTGGGGATAGAAAACCCCAAGGGAGAAGTAAGATATGTGGCAGCAGCATTCCCTTCGGCATGCGGTAAAACCAACCTGGCCATGCTTATACCCCCAAAACATTTTGTAAGATCCGGCTGGAAAACCTATTGCGTAGGCGATGATATAGCCTGGCTACGCGTGGGTGAAGACGGCCGTCTTTGGGCAAGTAACCCTGAGTACGGGTTCTTCGGAGTTGCCCCGGGCACCAATGAAAAATCAAATTATAATGCCTTGGCCAGCACAAAAAAGAACACTATTTTTACAAACGTGGCACTGGACCGGGACGATAATACTGTATGGTGGGAAGGCCTCACAAAAGAGCCTCCCAAAAATGCCCTCAACTGGAAAGGTGAACCCTGGGATCCGGCATCCGGCGAAAAGGCCGCCCATCCCAATTCAAGATTTACTGCTCCGGCAGAGAACTGCCCCTGCATTTCCACTGAATTCAACAGTGCAAAGGGTGTTCCCATTTCAGCAATAATTTTCGGAGGCAGAAGAGCCAAAACAGCCCCCCTTGTTTATCAGTCCCGTGACTGGAACCATGGCGTATTCGTGGGCTCCATAATGGCTTCGGAGACCACAGCTGCCATAACGGGAGAAACAGGTGTGGTAAGAAGAGATCCCATGGCAATGCTGCCTTTCTGCGGATATCACATGGGCGATTACTGGCAGCACTGGATAGACATGGGAAGAAAAATAGAGCATAAACCTAAGATATTCAATGTTAACTGGTTCAGGACCGATGATGAAGGAAAATTCATATGGCCCGGATTCGGTGATAATCTGAGAATCCTTGAGTGGATACTCATAAGGTGCCATGACGGATTTGATGCCGTAGAAACTCCCATCGGGAACGTGCCTTATCCGGAAGACATTGACATAGACAATCTTGAAGATGTGACCATTGATACACTTAAAGAACTCCTTAAGGTGGACGAAAAACTTTGGAAAGAAGAGATGGAAGGTGTAAGGGAGTTTTATAAGAAATTCGGCAAAAAGCTGCCGGATAAGCTGGCAGCTGAACTTGATGCCACCGAAAAAAGACTGAACCAGTAGAGGAGAAGACATGGATTTTATCAGAGATGATGTAAGCGAACATAGTAATGTTTTTGATGTGCTGAAGGAAAGAGGCTTCATCGAGCAGTGCACCCAGGAAGAAGAGATACGCAGTATGCTTGGCCGGGAAAAAATAAAGTTCTACATAGGATTTGATCCTACTGCAGACTCTTTGCATGTGGGACATTTCATGCAGATCATAATCATGATGTATATGCAGAAATACGGACACACCCCCATCGTTCTTATCGGGGATGGTACCGCAATGGTGGGAGACCCTTCCGGCAGAAGCGATATGCGTCAGATGATGACACCTGAGACCATACAGGAATATCGTGATCGCTTCAAACATCATTTTGACAGATTCATTGATTTTGATGATGATTTTCAGTATAAGGGATCCCGGGAAGAGGATACCGTAAATAAAGCAAAGGGCCCGGCACCGGGAAAAGCGGCTTGTGTAAATAATGCCAGCTGGCTTTCGTCTCTTAAGTACATTGACTTTATAAGGGACATCGGACGGCATTTCAGCGTAAACAGCATGCTCAGAGCCGAGTGCTTCAAGCAAAGGCTGGAAAAAGGGCTTTCATTCCTTGAATTCAATTATATGCTGATGCAGTCATACGATTTCATGGTAATGTCCAGGGACCTGGACTGCAAGATGCAGTTCGGCGGCAACGACCAGTGGTCAAACATACTTTTTGGTGTGGATCTTATCCGCCGCGAGCTGGGCAAACAGGCATACGGTATGACATTTGCTCTGCTTACCACCAGTGAAGGCAAAAAGATGGGGAAAACACAAAAAGGAGCACTTTGGCTGGACAGATCCAAAACATCCCCATACGAATTTTATCAATACTGGCGTAACGTGGAGGATGCGGATGTAAACAAATGCCTTAGAATGCTTACTTTCCTGCCCATGAAAGAAGTCAGCGAACTGTCTTCCCTGAAAGACCGGGAGATAAACCGTGCAAAAGAAATACTTGCATTTGAAGTGACTAAACTGGTCCACGGAGAAGAAGAGGCAAAAAAAGCAAGAGACGGTGCGCAGGCAGCTTTCGGTGCAGCAGACAAAAAAACTGCGGAGGCCAGCGAGAACATACCTTCCACAAAAATGGATCCTTCGGGATTTGAAGGAGAAGGCATGGGAGTTGTTGACCTTATAAGACAGATCGGTCTTGTTTCAAGCAACAGTGACGGATTCAGGACCATAAAACAGGGTGGACTGACGATTGCGGGAGAGAAGGTAAAAGACGCAAAAATGAACGTGACCGCAGAAATGTTCCGGGACGGTAAACTTCT
>JAAYYX010000121.1 GCA_012515135.1 Clostridiales bacterium
GATAAAATAACCATTAAAAAGAAACATTAGGAGGAAATGGTATGTATCCATTTGAAGAGATCCAAAAAGCGGATCCTGAAATCGCAAAGGTCATCGAGGCGGAGATCAAGCGCCAGAATTCCCACATAGAGCTTATAGCTTCGGAAAACTGGGCCAGCAAGGCTGTAATGGCTGCCAACGGCAGTGTTCTTACAAACAAGTACGCCGAGGGTTATATAGGGAAAAGGCATTACGGCGGCTGTCAATTCGTGGACATGGCTGAAAATCTGGCCATAGAAAGAGCCAAAATGCTCTTTGGATGCGAATATGTGAATGTTCAGCCCCACTCGGGTTCCCAGGCAAACATGGCGGCATTTTTTGCCATGCTGAAACCGGGAGATACGGTCCTTGGCATGGGTCTTGATCAGGGGGGGCATCTCACCCACGGCAGTCCCGCAAATCTTTCGGGCCAGTACTATAATATCGTATCTTACGGTGTAAATGAAAACGGATTTATCGACTACGAAAATGTCCTTGACCTGGCAAAGAGATCCAGGCCGAAACTTATCGTGGCCGGCGCCAGTGCTTATGCCAGGGTCATCGACTTCAAGAGATTCAGAGAAATAGCAGATGAGACCGGCGCATATCTAATGGCGGACATAGCTCACATATCCGGACTGATCGCAGCAGGTCTTCATCAAAGCCCCATCCCCTACGCTCATGTCACCACTACAACGACCCACAAGACCCTCAGAGGACCCAGAGGCGGCATGATCCTCAGCAGCAATGATGTGGCCAGGAAACTCAATCTTAATAAGGCTGTTTTCCCCGGTATACAGGGAGGTCCCCTGATGCATGTTATAGCAGCAAAAGCTGTCTGCCTTTATGAGGCTCTGCAGCCCGAATTCAAAGTCTATCAGGAAGCTATAGTAAAGAATGCATCTGCCCTTTGCCGCGGTCTAATGAACAGGGGCATCAACATAGTCTCCGGCGGAACGGACAATCACATGATGCTGGTGGACTTAAGAGGAACGGGACTCACGGGCAAGGAACTGGAAACAAGGCTGGATGATGCCCATATAACCTGCAATAAAAATGCGGTACCCAACGATCCCGAGAATGTTTTCGTCACCAGCGGAATAAGACTTGGAACACCTGCTGTTACTTCAAGAGGAATGAACACGGATGATATGGGCAGGGTGGCAGAAGCCATACATCTAATGATGGAGGACTGCGAAAACAAAGATAATGTGCTTTCAACGGTCAATGAACTCACTACCAAATACCCTCTGGTCCGTACCGGTCTGGTGTTTGGTTGATTCAGTCATAACGCATACAAAAGGATTTATCCATCAGTTGCAAAAATCTTTTGACCAAAAGAATCAATAACCCATAAAGCAAAAAACGGGGAGGAATCATGACCAAAGAGAACAAGCTTTTCAGGACCAACGAAGTATGCACAGACAAACAAAAAAAGAAGTTCGAAAAACTGCTTGGCAAAACTACTCAAGAAAACATCTTTGAGTATGTGGTCAATAAGGCTTTCCCCTCTCCGCCGATTTTCGTGGCTCTTTCTTATCTTACCGATGAAGATCTTCTTTTTAGGGTCGCTTCCGTTCAGCAAACAAAATCGGTATTTGCCAAAACTCCCGTTATACAAGTGGGTATAACCGGAAATACCGGCGTGGAAATATGTGTCCGGGCTATCATGCAGATGCAGGAACAGGAAACACTCTTAAGGCTTTTCGAACACTATGCAGACAATTCTCCCCTTTACAGTATCTATGATGCCAGTTCCACCTATTACGGCGGTTACGAAAAAATAGATGCTCTTGTAAAGAAACTCGATCCAAAAAGCCGCCGATATATTCTTGATGATCACAGGGACTGGAACAGAGGCGATATGAGACATGCCTTTGAAGGGGGAGTGTTCGATGTGTCAAACGGTATGACCAAAAGGCAGGTCGTGGTCACCTCTCTTTCTGAACATATCGAATAATATCGAATAAAATCAAATAAGGTCAAAATATGTAATTCAAATGATATGCAATTCAATATTATATGTATGATATAAAAGCAAAACCATAGCAAAAGGGAGGCCGGTCTAAACTCAGTCTCCCTTTAAGCTATATAGGGGGTATCTTTTATTGGGGATAGATACTTTCAAAATTATTGTGTAAGGACTTCATTTTCACA
>JAAYYX010000122.1 GCA_012515135.1 Clostridiales bacterium
GGAGGAGTAGAGCTTAAAAAGCAGCTGCACCAGGCGAGAGCTGTTCTGGGAATGATATTTTTTCTGTTCATACTGCAGTCCTTTTTTGCATGGATAGGAGGATCTCTTTTGGAAGGCGCTTTGTTGGCAGGGATGCTTTCACTGCGGCTTTTGATAATAGTGGTTTCCGCCCTTATCATAATGACAGGAGAGCCCAGGGATTATCTGCTGGGTATGGTCCAGTGGAAAATGCCCTATGAAATAGCGTATATGGTGCTTATAGGGCTTCATTTTTTCCCAATACTAAAAGAAGAGACACTGGATGTATATTACAGCATACAATTAAGAGGGACAGAAATGAAAAAAACTTCCCTTCGAAAAAAGCTTGCAGTTTATCTCAAAATAAGTCTTCCGGTCCTGGCGGGGGCCATGGCAAGGGCCAAGGACGTTTCCATATCCATGGAAGCACGATGTTTCAGAATAAAACCAAAAAGAACATATATGAGAAAGTTGAAACTCAAAGTACGTGATATTCTTATCATGGCGATTTTCCCCATTGCGGCAGCCCTTATTATCATGACGGCAAAAGGATTTTTGTTTGCAGGACCTTCTGATACAGATCAAAATGTAGGAAATTATCAAGAGATAGTTCTTTCCTGGACCGGAGAGCCTTCTTCCACTCAGACCGTAAGCTGGCACGGAAAAAAGAAATATGGCGGGATCCTGCAGTGGACAAAAGGCGAAGTCCTGACAAATGATCCCAAGGAAGAGGAAGCTCTCTTTGAGGAAAATGCCAATGAAAAAAAAGCGGAAAAAACTGAAGTGAGAGAGAATGAATACTTTACATACAGCGCGGAGATAACAGGATTAAAGGCAGATACAAAGTACAGTTACCGTGTCGGTGACGGTAAGAGTTGGAGCAGGCCCGGGACCTTCAGCACAGCCCCCAAAGAAAAGGAAAATGCTGAAAAAGGATTTTCCTTCATATATATGGGGGACATCCAATATGAGCTAATGGATAGAGATTATAAGAAATGGAACAGATTTGCGGATCATGCATACCTGGAAAATGCCGATGCGGCCTTTGCCATTTTTGGCGGGGATATGGTTGTGAATAATGCCAAGATAGAGGAATATGAGGCCGTGATGGAATACGGACGGCCCATGTTTTCCAATATGAGCATAATGACCACGCCGGGAAATCATGAAACATCAATAGCACCCTATACATACAAGAGGATCTTTTCTCTTCCCGAAAACGGCCCCGCAGGTAACAGAGAAAAAGACCCGGGCCAAACAAAAAGCACCGACCTTTCTGAAGAAGTTTACTCATTTGATTATGGTGACTGCCATATTGTTTCATTAAACAGCAATCTGTTTCTTGAAGAAAGAAAAAATGATATGGGAGAGGATGAGTGGCAAAAGATGAACGAGGATGTAAAAGAATGGCTGGCCTTGGATCTTTCAGAAAGCCAGGAAGAATGGAAGATAGCTTTTATGCACCACCCCCCATGGCCGGTCAGTGAAAATGCGGAAGATTACAGCGATACGGAAGTTTACAGAATGATAAGAGAAAATTGGGTACCTATTTTTGAGAAATACGGCATTGATCTGGTCCTTTGCGGACATCAGCATATTTATATGCGCACAGAGGAGATAAACGGTATCACATACATAATGGGGCGGTCGGGTGAAAAATATTCCCGCTATTATAAAGAAAGCGATCCTCTGCCTCCATACGTTAAGACCCTGAATGAAGAAAAGACTTATCAGGTGGTTTCCATAAAGGGAAACAGGATGACCCTGGAGTCCTTCGGACACGGAGGCAAAAGAGTTGATAAATGGACTAAAAATTGATTGGGCGGTCTATTAAGTGGTATAATCATTACATGACAGATCAAAAGGAAAAAAACAGAAAGAAAATCGCGGGATTTTTTGAAACAGGCTCAAAAAAAGATTCGGGTTGCGACAGGATAGGACTTGAGCTGGAACACTTTATCGTTGATAAGGATACAGGTAAGAGTGTTTTTTATTATGGCGAAAAAGGGATAGAAACCATTTTAAAGGCTCTGTCTGCCCGCTATGAAGAGGAAATAATCTCCGACGCTTATCTCATCGGCCTCAAAAAAAACGACTGCACCGTTACCCTGGAGCCGGGAGCTCAGCTGGAGCTTTCCATTGCCCCGGCCAAAAGTCTGAAAAACATAATGGATATACAGAGAGGATTCATTGAAGACCTTTCTGTTTTGACGGATCCCCTCGGTTATAAAATAGTCTGTCTCGGATACAGGGAAAAAGATAAAGCAGAAGAGATCCCTCTTATACCGAAAAACAGATACAGGAATATGGATGCGCATTTCAAAAAAACCGGGACCATGGGCAGGAACATGATGAGGGGAACCGGAGCTTCCCAGGTTTCAATAGATTATAGAGATGAAGAGGACTTCAAAAAAAAATTCAGAGCAGCCTGTTTCATCAGCCCCCTTTTTGCCCTTGTTGCAGACAATGCTCCCTTTTTTGAGGGAGAGACATATAAAAAACACACACTGAGACAGCGCATATGGCAGAATGTGGATGATGCCAGGGCAGGCATCCCATGGGTCATAGATGAACCGGACTTCGGGTTCTTGAGGTATGCCGAATATATATCTAAAGTTCCTTTGATAGTCCACGGCGATTATGATGATTCATACACCACAAAGACAGTGGACGAAATATATTCAGAAAGAGAAATAAAGAACAACGAAATAGCCCATGCCGCATCCATGGTCTTTCCGGATGTGAGGCTGGTGAGATACATAGAAATAAGAGTAGGTGACAGTATGCCCATAGACATGAGTATTTCCTATGCCGCCATGATCAAAGGACTTTTTCTTAACGAAAAATGGCTGGATATCCAGGAAGACAGATTCGCGGGATTCTGTACCGCTGATATAAAAAAAGCCAAAAAAGAAATAGAAGAAAAGGGATATGAAGCAGAAGTGTATGGTATACCCATATGTGAGATACTTGATGAAATGGTATGCCATATGAGCATAAAACTTCCCCGGGATGAAAAACACTATACGGATATAATGTCTGATATGATAAACAAAAGACAAAATCCGGCCATGATAAAGATAAAAAAAGAAAAGAATCAAATAGCATATAAAAGATGAGAAAAAGGTGAAAGAAATGCCGGATAAAAATACTATAATCAAAGAATGGCCCGGGCAAATCAAAATGAAGGAACTCAATGATCAAATGGTCCGCATTATAAAAAAGGATCTCCCGGGACATATAAAAAGCGGCAGAGAGCTGGCGGCATATGTGGCATCGGCAACAGCGGAATATAACGGCAAACTCCCCATCTATGTTATGTATATGCCTAAACTATTCACAGAAAAGGAAGCGGATATTCTTAAGCACACTGCAGAAACCATGCACGGCATATTGAGAAAAATGATAGAGGAGTATATAAAGAACCCGGAATACAGATCTCTTTTCGGGTTTTCCAAACAGGCAGAGGAACTTATATTGACACCGTCCTTCTATGACAGTCTTCTGCCCATGGCCAGAGTGGATATATTTTTGAACGAAGATGACATGTCCTTCAAATTCTGCGAATTCAACTCCGATGGCAGCAGCGGCATGAATGAAGACAGGGAGTTCGTGAACGGATTCAAAGACACGCTTTTATACAAGGAGCTCAGCAAAGACTA
>JAAYYX010000123.1 GCA_012515135.1 Clostridiales bacterium
AACCCTCGCATAGAGTTGATAAAATACAAAAAAGCTCTGTTTTTTTATCATTTTTGCTAAAAAAGAAGGACCGGATACCACCGGCCCTTCTTAAATTTACCTCTGCTATTGCAAAGTATATACAATAACAGGAGGGGGGGCATATTCATGCAGGTCTTTGCCTGCTTTCTTGGTCAGATGAAAAAACTCCCGCCGCAAAGCAAGAGTACAGTTTTGCAACTGGCTGTCATACCTTACGGCTTAGACCCTCTAGCTTTGCGCCACCGCCTTTCGGCGGATTTGCCTTATTTATTCATCTTTTAGCAGTATAAAACAAATCCTCATCTTTGTAAAGGTTTTTTGATCACAGTCTTGAAAAATGATATGCTTACCGGTTTTTGGAATGGTTTTTGGCCATTTTTCCAACCGGTCTCATTCTATTCCCATTTCGTTCTCATTCCGGGACTCCGTAGACCCGGCTCAGGTTCTGGATGAATATAATGCCGTTGCCGGGCTTGTCTATTTCCATTTCGCTGCGTACATTTGAAACGACTTTTTCGGTTGTTTCGCTGCTTACCACCACCATCACTATTTCTTTTTCGGGTTCTATGTCCATGTTGAAAAGCCTGCTTTTTTCATGGATGCCCGAACCTCTGGCAAAAACTATGGTGGCTCCCTTAGCCCCGCCTTCTATGGCTGCAGAAGCGGCATCTTCGCCTTTACCTCTTTCTACAATAATATAAACACACTGATACATGGATCTCTCATCTCCTTTGTTTTTATCAAAACCGCTGCAACTGAGACAGCTGGAACCACATACAAAATCAACATCTGTCACAAATGCAGTTCCGTGGTTTTTTTTGTGGAATTTGAATTCTTTGCTTACTTTCTCAAGGAACATGATCCCTGCAGTTTTTTCAGCAACGATAAATATGATCTCATTCTTTTCATAATTCAGTGACAACACATTAAGTATGGGGCTTTTGAATATATTGATCCCCATAAAAACAGTTCCTCCCGAAAGGCCGCTTCTTTTGGCTTCTTGAAGTATTTTGCTTCCTGTTCCTCTGGTAACTGTCACATAAATGAATATGAGCTTATTGGTTTCCGGATCCATTTTCCGCTCCTCCTTTTCGGGTTTTGACTTTATATACCAGTCCAAGTATCTGCAGTGTTATAAGGGGAGTCAATGCCACCATGGCGATTATCCCAAAGCCGTCAAGAATAACATCTGCTCCCGGTATCCCCTCCGCAGCTCCCTGGGCAAAAGCCAGAATAAATGTGGCCGTCATGGGACCCGAGGCCACTCCCCCTGAATCAAAGGCTATTCCCACAAAAAGCTTTGGTACAATGTATGTAAGGATTACGGCTATAATATATCCCGGTAGCAGATAGTGCCAAAGATCCAGATCCGGCACAAGTATCCTTATCATTGAAAGTGCCACCGAAGTGCCCACGCCAATGGCAAGTGCCCCCATTACAGTCCTTCTTTTTACATATCCGCTGGTAACGCTCTCTATCTGATCGGTCAGTACATAAACTGCGGGTTCTGCCAGTATTGTCAAAAGACCTAAAAGAAAGCCTGTCCCTATAAGAAGAAAATCGTTTTCAAGGGCGGCGATCTGAAACCCCACTATTGTGCCGACTTCCATGAAACCCGCATTGACTCCGGTCAGAAGAAGCACCAGCCCCACGAATGAATATAAAACACCTATCAAAATGTCCTTCGTCTGATGTCTTCCCAGCTTGAAAACCCTTTTTCGGAATATCAGGAAAACGATCAGTATGGGCATCAATGCAAAAAATATTTCATATGCGATAACGGGCATTTTATATATAAAAGGATGAAAAATGCTGCCCATATCCTTGGTTTCCACTTCTACACTGCCGGTTATGTCCTCTGCGCCTATAATTATGCTCATTATCATGACCGAAATTATCGGCCCCGTTGAAACTATTGCCACAAGGCCGAAACTGTCTTTTTCCGATGCCCGGCTGTCTCTTTTGAGAGCAGAAACACCCACTGCCAGGGCCAGAACGAAGGGGACCGTAAGGGCTCCCGTAGTTGCTCCGGATGCATCAAAGGATATGGATATAAATTCGGGTGAAGCAAATAATGCTATCACAAATATTATCCCGTAAAGTATGGTCAGCATTTTATGCAGCCCGAAATTATAGACTATTCGAAGAAGTCCCGCCGAAAGCAGGACCGCGATCCCCAAAGATACGATAATAACTATTCCCCATTTTGAAACGGCTCCTGCTGTGACTTTGTCTATCTGCCCTGCCAGTATATGCAGATCGGGTTCAGCCACGGATATGAAAAATCCCAGCAAAAGCCCGGCGACGATGACCACTATCAGTTTATTGGATTTGGCAATGGCATCTCCCATATGCTGTCCTATCTCATCTATACCAAGATCAACTCCCATGAGAAAAATCGAAAGACCCAGTATTATAAAAAGTGCTCCTATAAGGAACCTTATGAGCTGCTGGGTCTCTATGGGCGATATAGTAAAATTCAATATAAGCACAAGTATTACTATGGGTATCACCGAGAAGGCGGAATCTTTGAATTTGTGCAGCAGGATCCTCAAATATACATCTCTCCCTTTGGTTTTCTGATATGTTTTTTATATCATTATCAATATCAGCACAAGAAATCAATTGATATACCATATAAAAATACTATCATATTGTAATGTCAAAGTAAACAAATCCGTGTACGAAAGACCGGCCCGCCGGCCGGTCTTTTGTATGTCTTCTGTTCTTTTATGTTTTGTGTTTTGATGCTTCTTTTCGTTTTGAAGCATTTTGTGATCCTGCAGTTATTCGATGATCTCCGTTACCACGCC
>JAAYYX010000124.1 GCA_012515135.1 Clostridiales bacterium
ACCAGCTGGGTCTGGCTTATGCCTATGGCCTTTGCCGCCTTCCTTGTGGATCCGTATTTTTCACAGGCATATCTGATTATCTGCTTCTCGAAATCCCCCACAAGCATATCCAGCCTGAGTCCGCCCCCTTCATGATCCTTGTCACTGCCCAAATCGCCCGGAAGCTCGATTTTGGTGCTTTCAAAAAGATCTCCGTGTACTTCTTTCATTACATCCATAAGCTTTATATTGCTGCCCCTGGCATTTATGAGAAGTCTCTGTATAACATTCTCAAGCTCTCTTATGTTGCCGGGCCACCGGCATTTTTCAAGATACTCTGCCGCATCTTCATCTATCCCGCAGGATATGCCGAATTTCTCTCCGTACTGTTTTAGGAAATGACTGATAAGGGGCTGGATATCTTCCTTCCTTTCTGAAAGGGACGGTACCTTTATGGGAAAAACATTGAGCCGGTAATAGAGGTCTCTCCTGAAAAGATGCTTTTCGATAAGCTCTTCCAGATCTCTGTTGGTGGCTGAAATGATACGAACGTTGGTCTTGATGGGTCTTGTTCCTCCCACTCTCAGGAACTCTCCGTCCTGTATGACTCTCAGAAGCTTCGCCTGTATATCCGGAGGCAGTTCCCCGATCTCATCAAGAAAAACCATGCCGTTGTCGGCCACTTCAAAATAGCCTTTCTTGCCTCCGGTGCTGGCACCTGTAAAGGATCCCGGTTCATAACCGAAAAACTCGGATTCCATAAGGTTGGGAGAAATGGATGCACAGTTGACTTTTACAAAGGGATGCATCTTCCTTCTGCTGTTTTTCTGTATTATATTGGCTACTTTTTCTTTTCCTACTCCCGTGTCTCCGCTTATCAGCACATTGCAGTCATATTTGGCTACGCTCATGATTTCCTGCAGCACCAGCCCCATGGCTCTGCTTTCGCTGATAAAATCTTCTGCCAGGGCTCTTTTCTGTTCCGCATCGTTGAGCACAGCATTCACCCGTTTTTTCTCCCGGTGCTCAGAAACGGTGGCTCCCTTAAAATAGGGGGCCAGTTCCTTTACAAGTTCCATATCGAACTCATCATACTCCTCAAGATATCCTTCAGCGCATTTGATGTTCATGTGTCTTGCCACGGACTCGGTTATATAAAGAGCAATGTTGTAGTTGTTTATCAGGTTCGCGAAGAAAACCGTGCCTCCTTTTCTGGTGGCCAGCACATTCAGGGTCTCTGCTCCGGGAATATCGGCGCAGTTCACGGACATGTCGAAAAGGCCGTCGGCTTTTAAGGTCTCCATGCATTCCATGGGTCTTAAGATGTTCAGATAGTGTATCTCGTCAAAAGTGCGCTTTACCAGCTGATCTATCTTTTCACCCCTCACGACTGTATTTATGCTCTTATCAAGAACGCTGATTATGGAAGCTTCAGGGCCCGCCGCTTTTCTTATGGTGTGCCCGAAAAGAAGGTTCAGCATCAGGTTGTTGCCTGCCACAAGTATCTTTTTCTTCCCTGCCGCATTACTGCTTATCCTGTAAAGGGTACCGGATTCGTTCAGGGTATAAAGAAGGAGATCAACCGGGACTCCCGGAACTTTTCGAACAACGGGCACTTTATCATGTACTATAGCATATCCCTCGGCTTCTATCTGATTGTAGGCCCTGTCTATTTCTTTTACCCGGCTTATATAAATGGGTATGGAGGCAAGAGAGGCGTTATAAAGGACCTTGTCTCCCGTTTTCAGTTTCTTTTCATTGCTGTAATTTGAGCCTATCTCCTCCACGGTACCGTAAAGAAGACCGCCCGTATCCGTCACCGGATTGTGCAGTTTGCCCCTTCTTATGACAATATCTATTATTTTGCTGCGGATAAGCTCGTCGTTATCTCCCGATTCCATGCAGATCTGCCTGAAACTGGTGCCTTCAATATGTATTTTTTCAAGGGCTATCCTTATCTCGTTGGGGTATATTTCCCTGGTATTATCAAGGCGCCAGGCGGATGTGGGCAACACCTGGCCTGGTTCTATGACTCTGGCCATTCCGTATTGGTTTTCCATTATATATCTACTCCCTGTCAGGTGAAACAAAATCGGTTCACCTTTGTTTCATCATACCCTTTTATAATAAGATTTGCAATTGCAAATCAAAAATTATATTATGAAACGTGAAAGTTCACAAACATAAAAAAAGGAGATCGATATGGAAAAGATAACTTCAACTATAAGACTGAGGATGTCCCATAAGGATGCCCATTACGGAGGCAGTCTGGTGGACGGGGCCCACATGGTCCATCTGTTCGGCGATGTGGCAACGGAACTGCTTATAAAAGCCGACGGTGATGAAGGTCTGTTTCTTAGATATGACGAAGTAGAGTTTCTGGCACCCACATATGCAGGGGACTATATCGAAGCATACGGTGAGATAACCGAATTCGGCAACACTTCAAGAAAAAT